>CACGKH010000013.1 GCA_902573585.1 uncultured Pelagibacteraceae bacterium | reverse complement strand
AATTTAACTTTATTAGATTTAACTTCAGCAATAAGATATTTACCATTACTTGGGTTTGAAATTTTTACCATCGATCTTTTTTTTAAAAATTTATGATAAATATTTAATGACCTTGTTTCTAAAGGTTTTATCTTCGCCAAGTTAGTTGAGTAAACCAATGCAAAGCCAGAATTTTTGTATTTATTTTCAATTTTGATATTCAAATTTTTTGACTTATTATTATTTAATTGTTCACAGCTTAAGAGAAAAAAACTTAAAAAAATTAAAATAATTAGTCTATAGTTCATTTTTTATCTTATCTTTTAACGTGCATACAGCAAGAGCAAATCTTAAAGATCTATTCCATTTTAATATAATTTCGTAATTATCAAAAACAATGTAAGCTGGGGTAAGAGTTTGGGCATTTGGTATTATATCTTTATCAGGTGTGATTATTGCCACTTTTAAATTTTGATCAATAAAACTTAAATTTTCATAATTTGTAATAAATTTTTTAAAATATTTTAATTTTCTTTTGTTATTTAGTTTTTTTGCAGAAACATTCAAATATTTTTTTGAAATTTTATCATTTAAATTAATTTTGTAAAAACAATGTGAGTTTGAATTCCAACCCATTTTATTCAAATAGTTTCCAGCAGATGCATAAGCATCAAAATTGTTTTTTAAGTTTATATGACTATCACCATCAAAATCAATCGCATGATTTTTTATAGTTGATGGCATAAATTGAAAAAAACCAAAAGCGCCAGCCCATGACCCATATAATGTTTTATAATCAATTTGATTTTTATCTATCAATTTTAATAAAATTAGCAGCTCGTTTGTAAAAAATTCAGATCTTCTTTTATCGAAACTTAATGTTGAAAGAGAGGAAAGTATATCCATTTTTCCTACATAAGTTCCATAATTGGTCTCAATACCCATTAAAGATAATAGTAACTCTTTCTCTATATTGTATTCTTTTTCAACTTTATTTATTAATTTTACATTATCGTTATAAAAATTTAGACCTTTCTTAACTTTATTTGAAGATGTCCTTTTTGAAATATATGTTTTTGTATCCTCATAAAATTCAGGTTGATATCTATCATATTCAATTACTTTAGGTAAAAATTTAACATTTGACATTGTTGTATCAAAGGTTTTTTCTGAAATATCATTAGATAAAGCTAATTTTTTAAAACTTTTTTTCCACTTCATAAACTCTAAATTATTATCAGCAGATAAGTTTGAAATTGAAAAAACAAATATTATAAAAAATGTATTAATTAGTTTCATAAAGATCTTTCATGTATATAATTACAGCAATCCAAATAATAATAAAACTCACAAATTTTATAACTGAAAATTCCTCGTTGTAATAAAAAAACCCTAAAATAAACTGTAATGTGGGTGTAATATAGAAAATCATTCCTGTTGCTCCTAAACCTATAAGCTCAACACCTCTGACATATAGAAATAAAGGAATCACCGTCATAGGACCTGCCAATAGAAGAAGTAAGCTGAGTCCTAAATTATTCAAATTAAAATCATTAAATCCATTTATAGTTAATATATAAAAGGCGGCCAAAGCAAATGGAAAAATAAACAAACTTTCAATCAAAAGTCCTATATCTGTATCAACGTTAATTTTTTTTCTCACCAAATTATAAAAGGCCCAACTGAATGCAACAATAAGACCGACCCACGGAAGAGTTTTTAAATTGAAAAAAACTAAAATTACAATTGAAATAGTAACTAAAATTATTGAAAAAATTCTTCTATTATTTAATTTTTCTTTGAAAAAAATTTTACCAAGCAAAACACTTATTATAGGCATTATGAAATAACCAAAACTAGCATCAATAATTCTATCTGTAGCTACAGCATAAATCCAGACGGCCCAATTTAAAAAAATCAAAAAACCAGATAAAAATAAATAAAATAAATTTCTTAAATTTCTAACAGTTATGAGAAAAAAATTCCATTTAGATAAAAAGGTTGTTGTTAAAATCAACATTAAAGCTGTCCATAAACATCTATGAATAACTAATTCTACATGTCCAATAAAAGAAACATATTCAAAATATATTACTCCTATAAAACCCCACCAAAAAGAACCTAGAGAAGTTAATAATATTCCTTTGTTAAAATCTTGTTTCATTGGTTATTTGTTATGAATTAAATAATAGTTACTTTAAATAGACTATTTTATAGTTGAATTAAATATTTTTAATTATAAAAGCTTCTAAACGGAGAGATGGCTGAGCGGTTGAAAGCACCGGTCTTGAAAACCGGCAAAGGGGCAACTCTTTCCTGGGTTCGAATCCCAGTCTCTCCGCCACTACTCTTCATAATTGAACTTAAAATTTTTAAATAAAGAGTTAATATTATTTTTTTCAAACACTATGTTAGTTTCTAAACCATTATAAAAGTTGTATAAATTATTATCATCTTTATCTAGTAATTTTTCTAGAGATAAAAGATCTTTTAAATCTAAGCTATTAATATATTTATTTGTGAAAGCTCCCAAAAGTTTATCCATTTCTTTCGTGCCACGATAATTAGATCGGTAGATAATTTTTTTTTTTAATTTCTCTATTTTGAGGTCCATTATTAGATTATATATTATTTGTTTATGAATAATAAAAAAAATTATGAGTATTTATTATCAGATTTAACATCTTTAAAGGGTGTTGGTTCTAAAACAACCAATTTACTCAAAAAAAAAAAGATTAATAATATTTTTGATCTATTATGGAAACTGCCCAAATCCTTTAAAGATAAAAGTATATCATCAAAAATTAAAGAATTAAAAATTGGCGATTTTCAAACAATAACAGTAATTCCAAAAAAATATTCTTTTCCAAGAATAAGAAATTTACCTAACAAAGTTACCTGTGCTGATGAAACTGGAGAAATAGATTGTATTTTTTTTAACAGTTATGAAGGATACATAAAAAAAATACTACCAATTGGAAAAGAAATTACAATAAATGGTAAAATAAGTTTTTATAAAAATAAATATCAAGTAACTAATCCAAAATACGTATCTGAAGATTCTTCATTTATAAAGCAAAAACACAATACATATTCACTAACAGAAGGAGTGTCTGAAAAAGTATATAATAAAATAATTAATCAAATAATTCAACGATTACCAATTCTTACTGAATGGCATTCTCAGAATATATTAAAAAAGTTTGACAATATAAGTTGGAACGATGCAATTAAAGAATTACACAAGCCAGAAAATATCGGTAAATATAAAGAAAAATTTTATCAACGACTTGTCTATGATGAAATTTTTTCAACTTTTTTGGTAAATTCTGAAATTAGAAAAAAAATTAAAAAAAATAAAAAAATAAATAAGATTATAGATTTTAAAAAACAAACAAATCTTATAGATCACCTAGAATTTTCCCTTACAAATGATCAAATTAATTCTCTCAAAGATATTAATAAAGACTTATGTTCATCGACAAAAATGTTTAGATTGCTTCAAGGCGATGTTGGTAGTGGAAAAACTATTGTATCTTTATTAGCAGCTTATAATACTATTAATTCTGGTTTTCAAGTTGCTGTAATGGCGCCAACCGAAATTCTAGCAAGGCAGCATTATAATTTGGCAAAGAAATTATTTCCAAACTATGTGAATGTTGAATTAATTTCTGGAAAAACTATTTTTAAAGAAAAAAAAACAATTTTAAATAAACTTAAAGATAAAAAAATTGATATAATTTTTGGTACTCATGCCATATTTCAAAAAAAAGTTGATTTTAAAAAACTAGGATTAATTATTATAGATGAACAACATAAATTTGGAGTAAATCAAAGAAAAAAATTATCTGATAAAGGTGGGAACAATTGTGATGTGTTATTAATGACCGCAACCCCTATACCTCGAACATTAACAATGACAATTTATGGAGACATGGACTTATCAATTATCCGAGAAAAACCAAAATCTAGAAAGCCAATTAAAACTTACAGTAAATTAGAAAATAAAATTGATGATATAATTAAATTTATTCGTAATGAAATTAAATTAGATAACCAAATATTTTGGGTTTGTCCTTTAATTGATGAGTCAAAAAAAATAGATCACACCTCAGCGATAAAAAAGTTTGAATACCTTAAGAACTTATTTCCAAATCAAGTGGCTTTACTTCATGGTAAAACTGACATCTCTGAAAAAGAAAAAATATTAAATGATTTTTTAAAAAACAAATTTAAGATTTTAGTTTCAACAACTATTATTGAAGTTGGCATCGATTTTCCAAACGCTAATGTAATTATAATAGAAAATGCAAATAAATTTGGTCTATCTCAATTACACCAATTAAGAGGAAGGGTTGGTCGTGGTAACAAAAGTTCTAGCTGTATATTAATGTTTAAGTCAAGTTTGAGTGAAAATGCTAAAAAAAGAATAAATATCTTAAAAGAAACAAATGATGGCTTCGTAATTTCTGAAGAAGATATGAAAATTAGAGGTTTCGGTGATATACTTGGCTTTAAACAAAGTGGAATCAAAAATTTTAAATTAGCTGATCCTATTCTAAATAATGATTTATTTTTATTAGCTGAAAAAGAAATTAAGAGAATTGAAAAACTTCACGAAAATATAAGTAAATATAAAGCTTTAATTAAACTATACGATAGAGCTGAAATAATTAATGATATTGTTTAATTTTTTCCAGACGAAGTTCCTGCTGAAACAATAAATTTAGAAGCTTCTTCGAAAGTCATGTTTAAATAAATTACTTCATCTATTGGAAACATTAATAAGAAACCACTTGTTGGATTTGGTGTTGTTGGAACAAATACATTAATTAACTTTTGATTAGTTTTTTCTGCCATTTCTCCTTTATTTTCTTTTGTAGCAAAACCAACGGCCCAAACATCTTTTCTTGGGTATTGAACTAACACAACACTTTTTTTATCATTTTCTTTATTAGAAAAAGACTCAGTCATTTGAAGAATTGCTGAATAAATAGTTCTTAAAAATGGAATTCTTTTAAATAAATCGTCAATCAACTTTAGAATTCTTTTCCCTAAAAATGATAATGATAAACCACCAACTAAAGTAATTAAAATAACTGTAATTAAAATTTCAATTCCAGGAATTGCATATGGCAAATAACTATTAGGATTCAAATTTTCAGGTATAATTTTAGATGAGATTCCAATAATAAATTTTGTTAAATAAAGTGTAAATCCTATAGGAATTAGAACTACAACACCTGTAATAAAGTAATTTCTTAATATTAGAGTTAAAGATTTTTTTTTTTTACTTTTTGCCATGAAATCAATTAAAACTTGAGTATATTACAAATGAAATTGCTATTATAAAAAGGAATAATAGTATTTTATTATTTAGATTCATTAATAAATATAATATCAATGTTAGTATAAAATGAATAGAAGAAAATTTTTATCATATTTAGGTTGTGGATGTTGCGGATTTATTCTTAATTCTTGTTCTACAGCACCTATTACTGAAAGAAGACAGCTTAAAATTATACCTGAATCAAAATTGAATGCTCAAGCGGCACAGATCTACGAAAAAGTAAAAGAAAAAGAAAAATTAATAACTGATTCTAAACTAGATGAAATTAAAGAAATTGGGAAAAACATGCAGAATTCAATCGGTGAATATTTTTATCAATCTAATTTAGATGATCCTACAGCGCAATTTGATTGGGAATATATATTAATTGACAATAAAAAAATTAGAAATGCTTGGTGCATGCCAGGAGGAAAGATTGCAGTTTATTCTGGTATTTTAGACGTAACAAAAAATACAAATGGATTGGCAGCAGTTATGGGACATGAAATTGCTCATGCTGTAGCTAAACATTCGGTTGAACGTGCGAGTAGAGGTGCTGTCTTAAATGTAAGCACTCAAGTAATTGATATTTTATCTGGTGGTAAACTTTCTACAGTTAATAGAACTACAGGTATGAACACTGTAGGTTTGCTTTCTCAACTTGGAATTATGAATCCTTTTAACAGAAAACAAGAAAGTGAGGCAGATTATCTTGGTATGATTTTTTCATCTTTATCTGGCTATGATATAAGAGAAACATCAAAGATTTGGGAAAGAATGAAAAAATTAAATAAAGGAAAAGCTCCACCTGAGTTTATGAGCACACATCCATCGGCTGATAACAGAATTAAAAAAATAAATGAGTGGACTAATGAAATAATTTTGGATTATCCACCAATTAACATCTCTTAAAACATTAATGGTGAGCCGTGATGGACTCGAACCATCGACCCATTCCTTAAAAGGGAATTGCTCTACCAACTGAGCTAACGGCCCAAAAATATAACGTGTATACAGATTTATTTAAATAATTCAAATAGGAATTTCTGAGACAAATAGTTTCTTCTTTACAACTTATTTATGTATTTATCGTGAAAATCATGAAAAGTACCACTCTCAATATTTTTTCTTATTTCAGTCATTAATTCTTGATAAAAATTAATATTATTAAGTGTCAAAAGCATTGATCCAAGAATTTCATTAGTATTAAAAAGGTGATTTAAATAATTTTTTGAATATTTATTTAGATTAAATTTCTTACAATTTTTATCAAGAGGTGTGTTGTCATTTTTATATTTATTATTTTTAATGTTGATTCTTCCATCCCAAGTAAATGCAAGACCAGTTCTTCCTGATCTTGTGGGCATTACGCAGTCAAACATATCTATTCCCCTTTTAACCGCACCGAGAATATCGGACGGGGTACCTACACCCATTAAATAGTGTGGTTTATCAATAGGTAGTTCATCTTTTAGATTGTCTAAAACTGTAAACATTTCTTTTTGAGATTCTCCAACTGCTAAACCACCTATAGCATATCCGTCAAAATCAATAGCAAGAAGTTCTTTTAAAGACTCTAATCTAAGGTCTTTAAATAAACCTCCTTGTATAATACCAAATAAAGCTTTTTTAGAATTACTACCAAAAGCAAGCTTTGATCTTTTGGCCCATTGCATTGATAAAGACATTGATTTTTTTATTAATTCGTAATTGTCAGTTTTTTTTGGACATTCATCCATTACCATTACAATGTCAGAATTTAATATTAATTGAATTCTTATACTTTCTTCGGGGCTTAAATAAAATTTTTTTCCATCTATATGAGAATTAAATATTGCACCTTTTTCTGGATCAATCTTATTTAATTTTGAGAGTGACATTACTTGAAAACCACCAGAGTCAGTGAGAATAGGTAAATCACAATTCATAAATTCGTGTAATCCACCTACACTTTGAATTCTATCAACGCCTGGACGTATCATCAAATGATAGGTGTTTCCTAGAATAATTTCTGAACCCGTTTTTTTAATATCATCAATTGTACAAGCCTTGACCGTGGCTTGAGTGCCTACGGGCATAAAAGCTGGTGTTTGAATAGTACCTCTATGAGTTCTAATCAAACCTTGTCTGGCATTTTTATCAGTTTTTAAAACATTAAAGGCAAAATTATTTGATGCCATTCAAAAAAATTATAAAGATTTAAAGCTAATTATTTTATCAGGGTCTTTTACAGAACCATTATTATTTTCATCACCTCTTTTTATTTTATCCACATTTTCCATACCATCTAAAACTTTACCAAAAACTGTGTATTGTCGATCAAGAAAAGGAGCTGCTTTAAAACAAATAAAAAATTGACTATTAGCGCTATTAGGATCAGAAGAACGAGCCATAGACAAAGTTCCTCTTTCATGGGGAAGACTGTTAAATTCCTGTTGAAGATCTGGCAGATCAGAACCACCCATCCCTGCTCTTCCCAAATCAAAATCTGCAGAAGCAGAATTTCCAAATTTTACATCTCCAGTTTGAGCCATAAATCCATCTATGACTCTATGAAAAACAACATTATCGTATTTACCTGAATTAGCTAATTCTTTTATTCTTTTAACATGATTGGGCGCCACATCTTCAAATAATTCAATTTTTACATCACCATCTTTTAATTTTAAAATCATTATATTCTCCTCTGATATTGATTGGTTGGTTATTAAAAAAAATAGTATTAATAAATTAATAAGAATTTTGTTCATATTTTTTTTTTAATAATTTAATTGTACTTTTAGTTGTAAACTTTTTAATATCTCCTCTCAACTTGACAATTTCTTTTACAAATCTTGAAGAAATGATTTGGTTCTCTACATCTGACATTAAAAATAAAGTCTCAATATTATTATTTAACTTCCTATTCATACCAGCAAGTTGAAATTCATATTCAAAATCTGATACTGCTCTTAAGCCTCTTAAAATAATATTTGATTTATATTTTTTACATAAATCAGTGGTTAGAGATGTAAAAGAAATTATAAAAATTTTTTTTTTATTAAGATTAAGATCTTTAAATAAAGCACTTTTAACTATTTCAATTCTTTCATTAGAATTAAAAAGATAATTTTTATTTTCAACATCAGAAACAGCAACAACTATTTTATCAAATAGTTTAAGACCTTTTTTAATGACATCTATATGTCCAAAAGTAATTGGATCAAATGTACCGGGATAAATTGCAACTTTATTCATTAAACTAAATTATCATCAATTTTATCAGCAGAAACTACTTTTTCTTCTCCTGACAACTTAATAATTCTAACACCTTGTGTATTTCTTCCAGCAGTTCTTATTTCTTTAACTGCCACTCTTATAACTCTTCCTTTATTAGTTGAAATTAAAATTTCATCACCATCAAAAACTGGAAATGAGGATGAAATATTACCGTTTCTTGGTGAGTTAATAATACCTATAATTCCTTTTCCTCCCCGATTGGTAACTCTATAATCTGTATGAGGTGTTTTTTTTCCATAACCATTTTCAGTGATTGACAAAATAAATTTTTCTTTAGCTTTAGCCTCATATTTATCATCTTTAGATTTTCCATTAATTATTTTTTTTCCTTTATCAATTATAGATAATGATACGATTTGATCATTAGAACCTAGAACTATGCCTTTTATTCCTTTTGACGATCTACCTTTGAAAATTCTTAATTTTTTTGACTCAAAACGAATACATTTACCCAACTTAGTACTTAAAATTATATCTTGATCATCTTTACAAATTTTAACGCCAACAATTTTATCGTTTGTATCTAATTTCATTGCAATTTTACCTGCTGAATTAATTGAAGAAAAATCTTCAAGACTATTTTTTCTTATTTTGCCCTGTGCTGTTGCAAAAACAATTTGATAATTTTTAACTTCTGAATCATTATCAGGAAATGGCATTATTGAACTGATTGATTGATGGTTTTTTAAAGGTAAAATATTGAATAAAGACTTCCCTTTTGAACTAGATGATCCTTCAGGAATTTTCCAAGCTTTAAGTCTATAAACCAGACCCTCTGTTGAAAAAAAAAGGACTGAAGTATGTGTGTTTACCGATAATGTTTGCACCACTGAGTCCTCATTCCTGGTAGTTATTCCAGTTTTACCTTTTCCACCTCTTTTTTGAGTTTTAACATTATTTAATGAACCTCTCTTAATATAACCTTGTAATGTAATAGTAATTAAAATTGACTGTTTCTGGATCGTTTCTTCGATATCATAATTTAAAATTGCATCAATTATTTTTGTCCTTCTTGGCACTGAGTACTTTGTTTTAATGCTTTTAAGTTCTTCGCTGATAACTTTTTGTAATTCTTTTTTTGAAGAAATTATTTTTTTGTACCTCAATATAAGTTCAGATAATTTTTTAATTTCAATTTCAATTTCATTGATTCCTAATGCTGTTAATTTTTGCAATCTTAATTCTAAAATAGCTGTTACTTGTGACTCTGATAGTGAGTAGATGCCTTTTGTTTTTTTATTTTCAATTAAAGAAATCATTTTTTGAGATTTACTAATTTTCCATTTAATCTTTAAAATTGATTTTTTTGCATCTTCTGGTGTTTTTGATCCTCGAATTATCTTAATGATCTTATCTAAATTTTCCACAGATACAGATAAACCTATTAAGATGTGTGCTCTTTCCTCAGCTTTTTCTAAATCAAATTTTGTTTTTTTTATAACTACATCTTCTCTAAAAACTAAAAAATTAGATAAAAAATCTTTTAAGTTACAAGTCTCTGGTTTTCCATCTACTATAGCTAAAGTATTAAAACCAAAAGAACTTTCAATCTGAGTATTTTTGTATAATAGTCTCTTAACAGTTTCTGGTTCAACTCCATTTCTTAAATCAATAGATACTCTTATTCCTTCTCGGTTAGACTCGTCTCTTATGTCTCTAATTCCTTCAATTTTTTTTTCTCTAACCAGTTGGGCTATTCTCTCATTTAGAACTGATTTATTTACTTGATAAGGTATAGAGGTAATTACAAGCCTCTCCCTGCCATTTTTTAAACTTTCAATTGAAATTTCTCCTCTAATTTTAAAAGATCCACGACCTTTATTATAGCCCTGCTTAATTATATCTTTACCTATAATTACACCACCTGTAGGGAAATCTGGACCAGGTATATGTTTCATAAGCTCTTTTATTTTAATATCTTTATTTTCTATTAAAGCCAAAGTTCCATCAATAATCTCACCAAGATTATGAGGTGGTATACTTGTTGCCATACCTACCGCTATACCGCCAGCTCCATTAACTAATAAATTTGGAAATTGAGCAGGCAAAACTGTTGGTTCTTTTTCTGTTTCATCATAATTGCTTTTAAAAATTATTGTATTTTTCTCTATATCATCAATTAAAAACTGAGAAACTTTTGACAGTCGTGTTTCTGTATATCTCATTGCAGCAGCAGGATCGCCATCTATAGAACCAAAATTACCCTGACCTTCGACTAATGGTAAACTCATTGAAAAATCTTGTACCATACGAACTAAAGCATCATATACAGACTGATCTCCATGAGGGTGGTACTTACCTATTACATCTCCAACTATTCTTGCAGATTTTCTAAATTGTTTTGACCAATCATATCCTCCTTTGTGCATTGCATATAAAATCCTTCTGTGCACAGGTTTTAATCCATCTCTTATATCTGGAAGTGCTCTACTGACAATAACACTCATAGCATAAGATAGATAAGATGAACTCATCTCATCATGCATCGATATTAATTTTATATTTTTATCTTCAGGAACTTCAGTTTTTTGCATAAATATTAAAAAGGAATTTCGTCATCCATATCATTTGATATTTGAGACATGTCTTCATTGTTATTGGATGATTGGGTATTATCGTTAGCAATTCCACCGCCAGAATTTCCACCACCTAGCATGGTCAAAGAAGAATTATAGCCCTGAATAACTATTTCAGTAGAATATTTATCCTGACCAGATTGTTCATCTTTCCACTTTCTTGTGGTTATTTGGCCCTCAACATAGATTTGGGCACCTTTTTTTAAGTATTGTTGAACTACATTTACTAACCCCTCATTAAATACAACTATACGGTGCCACTCTGTTTTTTCTTTTTTTTCACCAGTATTTTTATCTTTCCAGGATTGACTTGTAGCTAGACTTAGTCTTGCTACACTCTTACCATTAACCATTTGTTTGATTTCTGGGTCTGCGCCCAAACGACCAATTAAAAGTACTTTATTTAAACTTCCAGCCATAATATTTTAATATTTGTTAAATTTATTAATTAGAATTATATCACAATTTACTCTGAATATTAATTTTATTAAGTCAAAGCAACAAAAATTATGATTAAAAAGATAGTTATTAAGGGTGCTAAAGAACATAATTTAAAGAATATCTCTTTAGAAATTCCTAAGGATAAATTTGTAGTCATTACAGGGCTTTCTGGTTCAGGAAAATCTTCTCTTGCCTTTGATACTGTTTATGCCGAAGGGCAAAGAAGATATGTTGAAAGTTTATCAGCATACGCAAGACAATTTCTAGATAAAATGAAAAAGCCCAATGTTGACCTAATTGAAGGTTTAAGTCCTGCTATATCTATTGAACAAAAGAATACGTCTAAAAATCCAAGATCTACTGTCGCAACTGTAACTGAAATTTATGATTACATGAGAGTTCTGTATGCTAGAGCTGGAATACCTTTTTCTCCATTTACAGGTAAACCAATTGAATCGCAAACTGTTACACAAATCGTAGATAAAATTAAACAATTACCAAAAAAATCGACTATTTATCTTTTTGCACCAGTGGTGAGAGGTCGTAAGGGCGAATATAAAAAAGAAATTTTAAATTTTAAAAAGAGAGGCTTTAGAAAGATTAAAATTGATGAAATTTTATATGATATTGATAAAGTACCAGAACTTAATAAAAAGATTAAGCATGATATATCTATTCTAGTAGATAGAATTGTTCTCAACTCATCTTTGGGTAACAGATTAGCAGAAGGTATAGAGACTTCAGTAAACCTTGCTAATGGTCTTTTATTTGTAGAGTATGAAGATGAAACTTTGCCAAAAAAATATAGAAAATTAGAAAAATTAATATTTTCTACAAAATTTGCTTGTCCTGAAAGTGGTTTTACAATTGAAGAAATTGAACCGAGGCTATTTTCTTTTAATAGTCCTTTTGGTGCATGTGAAGAATGTGAGGGAATAGGAATAAAACTGAATGTAGATCCAAACTTAGTTATACCTAATGAGAAAAAAAGTATTATAGATGGTGCTATTGAACCATGGGCTAAAACAACTACCTTATACTATGCTCAAACTTTAGCATCACTTGCAAAACATTATCATTTTTCACTTGAAGAAAAATGGTCAAAACTCTCAAAAAAAATTAAAGATATTATTCTTTATGGTTCTGATGACGAAGAAATAAAATTTTCTTATGATGATGGTTATGAAAAATATTCTCATAAAAAAACATTTGAAGGTGTTATTAATAATTTAGAAAGAAGATATCTTGAAACTGACAGTGATTGGAAAAGAGAAGAAATAGCCCAATATCAATCTGATACAAAATGTGAAAGATGTAACGGTCATAGACTTAAAGATGAAGCTCTTTGTGTTAAAATTGATGGACTACATATTAGTGAAGTTACTGAAAAATCGATTTCAGATGCAGCAGAATGGTTTGAAAATTTAAAAAACAATCTTGATAAAAGACAAATTAAAATTGCTGAACATATTTTAAAAGAAATAAATGAAAGGTTAAATTTTTTATTAAATGTGGGACTTGATTATCTTACTTTATCTAGAGAGTCTGGAACTTTATCAGGAGGAGAAGCTCAGAGAATAAGGCTTGCATCACAAATTGGATCAGGGCTTACTGGAGTATTATATGTATTAGATGAACCTTCTATTGGTCTTCATCAAAAAGATAATGTTAAACTTATAAATGCTTTAAAAAGATTAAGAGATTTAGGAAATACAGTAATAGTCGTTGAGCATGATACAGAAACTATGGAAAATGCAGATCACATAATTGATCTAGGCCCTGAAGCAGGTAATAACGGTGGAGAAATAGTTGCTCAAGGAACTTTTAAAGAAATTAGTCAAAACAAAAATAGCATAACTGGTAAGTACCTTTCTAATAAACTTAAAATAAAAATTCCTGACAAAAGAAGATTGGCTAAAAATGGTAGATTTTTAGAAATTACTGGAGCATCCGGAAATAATTTAGATAATGTTAATCTTAAAATACCATTAGGAAGCTTAACTTGCGTTACTGGTGTATCAGGTAGTGGTAAATCAACTCTTGTTTTACAAACTTTATATAACGCTTTAAATTTAACTTTAAACAATAATAAATCTAGAAAAATACCAAAACCTTTCAAAGGTTTTAAGGGCACTGAACTTGTTGATAAAATTATAGATATAGATCAATCACCAATCGGAAGAACACCAAGATCTAATCCTGCTACATACACAGGTGCCTTTGGTCCTATTAGAGATTGGTTTACTAATTTACCTGAATCAAAAACAAGAGGTTATAAACCTGGAAGATTCTCCTTTAATGTTAAAGGCGGTAGATGTGAAGCATGTGAAGGTGATGGTGTTATCACTTATGAAATGCACTTTCTTCCCGATGTATATATACAATGCGATGAGTGCAAAGGAACTCGATATAACCGAGAAACTTTAGAGATTAAATTTAAAGATAAAAGCATTGCAGATGTTTTAAATATGACTGTTGATGAAGGATGTGAGTATTTTGAAAATATTTCAAATATAAAAACGAAGCTGCTAACCTTAAAAAAAGTTGGTTTGGGATACATAAAAATAGGACAACAAGCCACAACTCTCTCTGGTGGAGAGGCTCAAAGGATAAAATTAGCCAAAGAACTATCAAAAAGGTCAACTGGAAGAACAATGTATATTTTAGATGAACCAACTACAGGATTACACCAGCACGACATAAAAAAATTATTAGAAATTCTTCATACTTTCGTTGCTTTAGGCAATACTGTAGTTGTAATTGAGCATAATCTTGATGTAATTAAAACTGCAGATTATATAGTTGATATGGGTCCTGAAGGTGGGGTTAAAGGTGGAAAAATTATCGCAGAAGGTAAACCAGAAGAAATTTGTAAAATTAATGAGAGTTATACTGGCAGATTTTTAAAACCTCTTTTGAATTAAAAAAAATACATTGTTATCTCAGTTGAAATTAGTATAGTAAATTTATGGGGAATTTACTTTCATCTTTATCAAAAACTATTCATGCTTCATTGGCATTAGCTATAATCTTATTTTTAGGTCTATTTTACCAAAATGATGGATTTAGCTTTGATAGACTTTTTTGGAGTTGGATCGCAAGGTATACACATGTAGTAGTTGGTATTATGTGGATTGGATTACTTTGGTATTTCAATTTTGTTCAAATTCCAAATATGAGCAAGATACCAGACGAGCAAAAACCAGCTATAGGAAAAGTTATAGCTCCTGCAGCACTTTTTTATTTTAGATGGGCTGCAGCTTTTACAATTTTATCAGGTTTAATTTTAGCTGGATTAAATGGATATCTTCATGATGCAATGACATTAAGTGTTGGCTCGGGAATACCTAAGCATACAGCAATTGGAATTGGTATGTGGTTGGGAATAATTATGGCTTTTAATGTTTGGTTTGTTATTTGGCCAAATCAAAAAAGAGCTTTAGGAATTGTTGAATGTGAGCCTGAATTGAAAGCCAAGTCTGCTAGGACAGCAATGCTATTTTCTAGAACAAATACATTACTTTCATTACCAATGCTGTTATCGATGGTGGCTTCTCAAAATTTATATTAATTATTCTCTTTTTCTCTTAAAACTGTTTTTTGTGAAACTTTTAATCTGACTAATACTGTATTTGCAATATATATAGATGAATATGTTCCAAAAATAACACCAAAGATCATAGCTAAGGAAAAGCCTTTTAAGATTTCACCACCAAAAAAGAATATAGATAGTAAAGCCAGTAATGTTGTTATTGATGTAATTAATGTTCTAGAAAGAGTTTCATTAATTGAAATATTAGTTAGTTCATAAATTTTTATATCAGAATATTTTCTTAAATTTTCTCGGACTCTATCAAATATTACAACTGTATCATTCATTGAATAACCGACAATAGTTAAGACTGCAGCAATAATTGATAAATTAATTTCAAGCCCAAGTAATGAAAATAATCCTAAAGTTACAATAACATCATGAAACAGTGCTAGTATAGCACCCAAGCTAAATTGCCACTCGAATCTAATCCAAATGTATATAAGCATTAAAGTTAAAGCCACTGAAATTGCTATAATACCTGATCTTAGTAACTCAGAACTAACTTTTGGACCAACATTTTCTACTCTTCTAAAGTTAAAGCTATTTCCAAAGGATTTTTCTAAATGAGCTTTAATTTCTTCAATTACATTTTTGTTACTATTATTTTCAAATTTAATTAAAAAATCAGTTTCATTTCCGAAATTTTTTACTGAAATATCTCCTAAATTCATCTGGTTAAGATTGTCTCTTAACGAGGAAGTATTTATTTTCACATCTGATGATCGCAGTTCAATTAGCGTTCCTCCTTTAAAATCTATTCCAAAATTTAAACCTTTAATTATTAAAAATAATAAAGAAATCACAACTAAAGAAATAGAAAGAATATTAAATTTGTTATAGTATTTGTTGAAAGCAATCATTTAAATTAGTCCCTCTTTTTCTTTATTTTTTGAAACATATAAAACAGTTAATAATCTAGCTATAAAATATACAGAAAAAAGTGTAGTAAAAATTCCTACCCCTAGTGTTAAAGAAAAACCTTTTATAGGACCTGACCCCATAAAGAATAGGATCATTGCAGCTATTAATGTTGTTATATTTGCATCAAGAATAGCTGTTTTTGATTTAGTATAACCACTATCAAAAGCTATTAAATTATTTTTTTCGTTTCTTAATTCTTCTTTTATTCTTTCAAAAATAAGAACATTAGCATCAACAGCCATTCCAACTGTCAAAATTATTCCAGCTATACCAGGTAAAGTTAACGTTGCTTCGAAAATTGTTAATACTCCTACTAAAAGAAATAAGTTTATAATTAAAGCTATATTAGTGATTAATCCGAATATCTTGTATTTAAAAAAAATGAAAAAGATAACGAGAACAAATCCAATCACTAAAGCTATCATTCCAGCATTAATAGAGTCTTGACCCAAATCTGGACCAACAGTTCTTTCCTCAATTATATTTAATGGAGCAGGTAATGCACCAGATCTTAATAATAAAGCAAGATCAGTAGCTGACTGAAAAGTAAAACCACCACTTATTTGACCAGATCCACTGGCAATTGTATCTCTAATAACAGGGGCACTTATAATTTTTCCATCCAAAACTATTGCTAATTGTTTTCCAATACCAGTGGAAGTCGCTTTACCAAATCTTTTAGCACCAACTCTATCAAGGTTAAAAGAAACAACTGTTTCATTAGTTTCATTGTTCATTCTTGGTTGTGCATCTAAAAGATTATCCCCACTTAAAATAATTCTTTTACTAACCATTGCCTCTTCTGAGCTATCTTCATATTTTAGTTTTTCAGCACCAAAAGAGTCCTCATTATCATTGGTAACAAATCTAAAAGTTAAATTTGCTGTTTTACCAAGTAATGACTTTATTCTCATAGGATCATCTAATCCTGGTAGCTCAACTAAAATTCTATTATTACCTCGTTTGAGTATATTTGGTTCGTTCGTACCAATTTCATCTATTCTCCTTCTAACTATTTCTAAAGCTTGATCTTGTGATGAAGTTTTTAGCTCAATCAGTCCTTGCTTAGAAAAATTAACAATAAAAATATTATTTTCGTCAGTTATTTCTAATTGGTGCGATTTAAATCTTGGATAATAAGGATTAAGATCACTTTTCTCATCTATAAATTCATCTATTACTCTTTGTTTGAATTGTTTATCAGCTAAAAATGAAATTTTCTGATTTGTTAATTTTATATTAGTAATCTTTATATTCTTATCTTTAAAATAGTTTCTAATTGTAATTGTCAAATTTTGAAGTTTCTGCTCTATTACCGGTGAATTATCAATTTCTAGTAATAGATATGAACCACCTTGCAAATCTAAACCAAGGTTAATTTTTTTATTTAATAAATCATTACTTATTTTAAAAAAATTAGATGAAGCAAATAAAATAAAAAATAAAGAAATTATCGAAACAAAAATTATTCTTGTTTTTGAAAAGTATAACACTTTATTAAAATGAAATTTATTTTTTAATTTCTTGTGAATTCATTAAACTCTGAATGCCTGTACCTCTTACTACTTCTACAGTAACGTTTTCAGCTATTTCAACTTCAACTTTGTCGTTATCAATAACCCTAGAGATTGTTCCAGTAATTCCACCTGATGTAACAATTTTATCTCCTTTTTTAAGGCTTTCAACCATTGCCTTATGTTCCTTAACTTTTTTTTGTTGAGGTCTTATTAAGAAAAAATAAAAAATAACAAAAATTAGTATTAGTGGTATAAATTGGCCTATTCCTGAACTTTCCATAAAACTCCTTGATTAAAAATGAATATTTATACCATCTATTGAATTAAAACAACTTTATTTGAGCGAAATCTTTTCTAAATTGTTCATATAAGGTCTAAGTTTTTTTGGAATAGTTATTGAGCCATCTTTTTGTTGATAATTTTCTAAAATAGCAATAAGGGTTCTTCCGACTGCTAATCCACTACCATTCAGAGTGCCGACGTAAAGTGTTTCTTTTTTTTCATTCTTATATCTGGCTTTCATTCTTACAGCTTGAAAAGTAGAGCATGATGAACAAGATGAAATCTCTCTATATTTATTTTCAGAAGGAAGCCAAACTTCAATATCATAAGTTTTTTCGGCACTAAAACCCATATCTCCACTACATAAAATAATTTTTCTATATGGCAATTCTAAAAGATCCAAAATGGTTGTTGCACAGTTGGTCATTCTTTCTAATTCTTCTAAACATTTTTCTTGTTCAACTATACTCACCATTTCAACTTTATAAAATTGATGTTGTCTAATCATACCTTTTGTATCTTTACCATAACTTCCAGCTTCTTTTCTGAAACAAGGTGTAGAAGCAACAAATCTCATTGGTAAAGATTTAAAATCTAATATCTTATCTTTAACTATATTTGTTAAAATAACTTCTGCAGTTGGTATTAAAAATTTTCGATCTGTACCTTCTTCTAATTTTACTTCAAACTGATCATTTTCAAACTTAGGTAGTTGACCAGTTCCAAACATTGTATTTTCAGATGCTAATAATGGAGGTGAAATTTCTTCATAATTATTTTTTATGATATGAGTATCTAGCATAAAGTTTGAAAGAGCTCTCTCAAGTAAAGCTAATTTATTTTTTACAAAAACAAATCTTGAACCTGTTGTTTTCGTTGCCAAATCGAAATCTAACATTTTTAAATTTTCACCTAATTCATAATGAGACTTAGGCTCAAAATCAAATTTAGGTAATTTACCAATTTTAGTGACTTCAATATTATCATTTTCATCTTTTCCGTTTGGAACATCTTTATGGGGTATATTTGGAATATTAGATAAAATTTTTTCCAATTCTTCTTTAATTATTTTTTGTTGTAAGGATATGTTTTCTATATTTTCAGAAATTAGTTTAGATTTAGCAAATAAAGACTTGTCTTTAGATTTAGAAATTTCCTTTTTTTCTTTTTCTAAGTTTTCTTTTTTTTGGATTAATTCTCTATTTTTTTTATCTAATTCTTCAAGATTGTTAAAGTTTATATTAACTGATCTTTTTTCTAAATCTTTTTTAAATTTATCAAAATCTTTTCTAATTTCTTTTAAATTATGCATCAGAATCTTTTAATTTTTTATTTTCTATAAATTTTACTGATAATATAGACAATTCATATAAAATTAATAATGGAATAGCTAAGCCAATTTGTGTGACAGGATCTGGTGGAGTTAATAGAGCGGCAGCTGCAAATATAATTACAACAACATATTTTCTTCTTTTTTTTAAAAAATCAGAGTCAACAACACCAACTCTTGCTAATAAACTTAAAACAACAGGTAATTGAAAGCTTATACCAAATGCAAAAATAAGTTTCATTACTAATGACAAATATTCATTTACTTTAGCTTCAAGTTGAATCGGTAAATTTGTTGACAAACCAGAGCTTTCAAATGATAAAAAAAACTTTATAGCTAATGGCATTATTAAATAATAAACCAACATCCCTCCTAAGAAAAATAAAATTGGTGTTAAAATTAAATATGGTAAAATTGCTGTTTTTTCGTGTTTATAAAGACCGGGCGCTATAAACTTCCATATTTGCATTAGTATAAACGGACAAGTTACAAAAAAAGCAGTAAAAAATGAAACTTTCAAATATGTTAAAAAAGTTTCTTGAAGAGCTGTAAATATTAATCTTCTATCAGATCCATCATTTTTAACTGCATTAGCATAAGGTTCTACTAAAAAACCATATAAGTACTCAGCAAAAAAGTAACAGGCTACAAAAAAAATTATTAAGAAAATAAAACTATGAATTAATCTCTTTCGAAGTTCTGTTAGATGACTAATGAAGCCACCCTCTTTTTCATCTCTATTCATCTTTTTTATCTTCTTTTTTTTCTATTTGATTATCTTCAATATCTATATTTGAAACTTCATTTTCTAAGTTGCTTACATATTTCTTTACAGTTCCAATCCATGAGCCAACCTTTTTTAACATTATTGGAAAATCTTTTGGTCCAAGCACAATAATCGCTATGGACACAACAATTAAAATCTCAAACCAACCAATAGTAGGCATGTGATTTATTCTTTATTATTTGAATCTTGATTTTCGTCAGAAATATTTTTAGGCTTATTGTCGGTCTCATCAGTTACATCTGATGCCATGCCTTTTTTAAAGCTCTTTATTCCTTTAGCAACATCACCCATTAGGCTTGATATTTTTCCTCTACCGAAAAGTAATACAACAAGTATTACGACTATTGCTATTTGCCAAATTCCAATGCTCATAGAAAACTTATATCCTCTTTATGAATAATTTAAAAGTGCCTTTTTTTTAAAAAAATAAATTGAAGTTCTATTTACTATCTTCTGAATCGAGAGTGCTGCTTAGCATTTCATCAATATTTGAGTAAATGTCATCTTTTTTATCGTCTTGTTTTTCCTTATAGAATTTTCCTGTTCCAAAAATTGCGTTATCAATATTAGTGCTATCTATTAAGCCAGCTGCACCTAATTCATCCACAGTCGGTAAGTCGGATAATTTTTGAAGATTAAAATGACTTAAAAAGTCATCAGTTGTTATGTATTGAATTGGTTTTCCCGGAACATCTTTTCTGCCTCCTGGTTTTACCCAATTAAGTTCCATTAATATTTCGAGTGTATTGGTTCCAAAAGCAACTCCTCTAATTTCCTCAATTTCAGCTCTAGTTACTGGTTGGTGATAAACAATGATAGCCAAAGTTTCGATTGCGGCTCTAGATAATTTTTTTTCTACAGTTTTTTCTTGAGTCATTAAATTTGATAAATTTGGTGATGTTCTAAAAGACCACTTTTTAGAAATACAAACTAAGTTAATCCCTCTATCAGCATATTCAGATTTCAATTTCAATAATACCTTTTCAACATCAGTCTTTTTTGAAATTTTATTTTCAATTGTGGTAATATCTAAAGGTTCTGCTGCAGCAAAAACTATTGCCTCTATTTCTTTTTCTACAGAAGAAAGTTTCGTGGGAAAGTTTATAACATTATCTTTTTTTTTTATTTTTTTTTTTATCATTTATTTTCTCTTATATAAATATCATCAAAAAGTTCTTCTTGTTTAATTCTTAAATTACCTTCTTTTACAAGTTCTAAAGATCCAGCAAAAATACCTGCCTTACCTGTTCTTTTATATTTATGACTTTTTTTAAAATCCTTTGGAATTAAATCATCTAATTTTTTCCAATCTAGTAAGTTACCAAAAAACTCTTTAATAGTTTTTATACCTTCTTCAGTTGTAAACACTGGCAACTTAGGAATATTTATTTTTTGAAAATCTTTAGTCATAATTATTACTGAGTAAGTTTTTAATAATTCAAATAAATTCACTTTATACTCGCTATTATAAATTGGTCTAATACCAGATCTACTTCCCCTAGTTCTAATTTCTCTTCCTAATCTTTTTCTTTTAAGCATTTGTTCAGATAGTAATCTGATCAGTTCTAGTTTCTTTAATTGCAATTTTAATCTTTCTGCAACTTCTTGAACTTTAAATTCTTCTTCTGGAGTTCCAGGTAACAATAATTTGGATTTTAAATAAGCCAACCAAGTAGCCATTAACAAATATTCAGATGCAATTTCTAGATTTAGGTCTTTTTCTTTTGTAATAAAATTATGAAATTGATCAGCTAATTTTGTGATTGATATATCTTCTAAATTAACTTTTTGGGCCTTTGCGAGGTCTAGTAAGACATCTAATGGGCCTTTGTAATTTTCAATATCTACTTTAAATAACGTAGAATCATTTTCTATCATATGTAAATACTAGCTTAAAATTTTGTAAAATTGTGATGTTTTTTTTGAAATAAACTTATTAATTAAAGGTGAATTTTTTCCAACAACTTCCATTTCTTTTAGATTTGCATTGCAATGTAAGGCTAGATTACAACCTGCTTTAAACGTTTTAATTGTATTTTC
>CACGKH010000012.1 GCA_902573585.1 uncultured Pelagibacteraceae bacterium | reverse complement strand
TAAGCCATAAATTTGCTACTCCACCAAAAATACCGATAAAAGTTAATAAAATTAAATGATCAAAACTTGGCATTACCCATCCACTTGGAATAGTTAAAAAACTTAAGAGCGTTATCGATAATGAAAAGTAAAAAGAAATTAACCAAACTGGTTCTGTTGTTGACAATTGTCTAATTGTAATTGCTACATATGAAAGTCCCAAACAAAATAAGTGTTGCTGCAGCTAACTCTGTTTTTTTAAGATTTAAATCAAAATGTGGTAATAAAATAAATGCCAAAGTAGTATCAAAATTAACAATTTCACAATTAAGAAGTTGTGGTTTAAGTAGACAAAAAATTTCAGGAATTAAAAATTTATCAAAACAAATATTAAATAAGTCGTTTAATCCAAAATTAATTAGTAAAATGAATGATGAAGATGCAATAATTTATTTATCTAGTTTGAAACAAATAGGAAGGTGGTCGGCTGAAATGATTTTGTTGTTTACATATAATAGATCTAATATTTGGCCAGTCCAAGATATAGGATTGTTAAGAGCTATTTCTAAAAATTATAAAAAAAAATATTTACCACCAGAAAATTTTGTAGGCCTTTTAAAAAAAAGATTTTCCCCTTATTGTTCTGTCGCTACATGGTATCTTTGGAGGAGTATTGATCCAGAACCTATTCAATACTAAAACCTTCAATCACCTGCATATGTCTTTGGGTTGTATTTTTAGCTAAATTCCAACCCGCCTGGTATTCTTTTGAGTTATGACATTCTATCGCCTTTTGAAAACTTGGAAATTCCCATATTACTGTTCTAACAAAATCATCTCCATCATAAGTTTGATGTTCTCCGCCTCTAACTAATGGAATACCTCCAAAACCTTTTATAATAGGAGTAACAGTCTCTGCATATTTTTTTAAATTTTCTGAGCTTTCTATTTTGAAATATAAACTAATCCAATAACCTTTTTTCATTTAATCAATCCAATCTTTAAATTTTTCAATATTATTTTGCAAAAATTTAGGTAGTTTGTCTAAAGAATAATTTTCAAGTTTACTACCATCTCCAATCTTGTTAACTCTTTTATCAACTTTTAAATCATAAATCGCTTGTTTATTTTCAATTATTTTATTTATTTCATTTTCAGACATTGGATTTTCATCGAATTCTCTATGATGAAGATATGATTTTAGTTTATGTTCAATTTCTGCAGCAGTTTTGATATTTGAAAAATGCCAACCACCATCATTTATAAATTCTATATTTATATATTTCTTTTTTGAGAAAATCGTGTCCAATCGGTAAAAAGGATACTTTCTATCTTTAATATTTCTTAACCATTGAGGAGATTGTAATATTTTCTTTTTACACGCTTTTGTACCTGTCCAAATTAAATTTGGTAATTTAAGATTAAATTTGTAATAGAACATATCTTGCTTAAATAGAATTATCTTATTATTAATATTTCTTTGGTCAAAATTTTCTAAATTAGGAATTTCGTCAACATCAGAAATTAAAATTAGATCTTCACCACTTGCATTTTGTAATCCATTTATTAGAAAGTCTCTTTGACCATTTTCTCTATAGACAGCGTTCAAAATGTATTTTCTTGATTTTTCATCATGGCTGTCATCATTTAATACTTCTTCAATATTAGATGGGCGTTTATCATAAACAAGGTAGACTATTTTTTTTTCAAATCTTTTAAATTTATCATGATTAAATCTTAATTTTCTTTTATCTCCTCTATGAGTAAAGGTGCTTTCTACAATAATAAAATAATCCACATAATCATTTAGCGTATTTAGCCTCAAGTCTAAAACAACTTCTTCATCAAAATACATGAAACAATCAAAAATTTTCATAATTACTTTTTAGTCTTTTTTAATTTTTTTTATATGATAAAAAAATCCATGGCAGATAAATTAATTATATCTTTTGAAGAATACACTAAAATTGTTGAAAAATTAGCCATTCAAATTCACAATAATTTTAATCCAACAGTTCTTGTTGGAATTATGAGGGGCGCAGCACCAATAATTGATATTCTTTCAAGAATATTAAAACTTCCAATAGCTTATATAGTTATCCAAAGTTATTCTGGAAAAGGTATGGAAGACCAACAAGGTCAGCTAATGTTTGCTCGTGAAATAAGCTCACTTGCTAAAGATGAAGATTTTAACAAAGTTCTTTTAATAGATGATCTATCAGATACAGGCTTGACACTTAATAAAAGTATAGAATGGCTAAAAAACTATGGTCCAACAAAAGATTTTATTAAAGAAGTCAAAACTGCATGTCTTTGGAAAAAAAAATCTTCTTCCTTTGAACCAGATTTTTGTCCTGTCAGACTAGACTCAGACCCATGGATAGTTCAACCAACTGAACATTATGAGGAATTATCTATTGAGGAAATTATTAAAAAAAATAAATAGGGCCAACAAAAGTTGACCCTATTAAATTTTTATTTAGGCAACTGCAAAACTAATAACACTTAATATTGCAACAACCCATATTGCTGGCGAAGTACTTGAAAATTTACCAGTAAATATCTTAATTAAAGCATAAGATACAAATGCTAAGGCAATACCATTACTGATACTATAAGTTAGGGGCATTGCAATCATTGCTAAGATAGCAGGGGCAGACTCAGAAATATCATTCCATTCAATATCTGTAATATTTCTTATAAACAGAACTGATACAAAAAGCAAAGCAGCGCCATCAATTTGTTTTGGCAAACTTGTTGCTAATGGAGCAAAAAATATACAAGCTAAAAATAACAAACCAATTACAAGAGAAGTCATTCCAGTTTTTCCACCAGCTTTTACGCCAGCACCTGATTCTACATAACTTGTAACAGTAGTTGTTCCCATCATTGCACCTGCAACTGTACCCACACTGTCAGACAACATAGCTTTATTTATATCTTTAACTTTTCCATTCTTATCCACTTTACCAGCAACGTTCGCTACTGAAGTCAAAGTTCCAGCTGTATCAAAAAAATCAATAAACAATAAAGTAAATATTACTGTTGACATGCCGGCAGTCATTGCTGCAGATAAATCAAAATCAAAGAGATAAGTCATCGGTGGTGGTGAGCTTGCAATGCCATTAAATTTTGCAAGTCCAGTAGCCCATGCAATAATACTAAAAACTAGAATACCAATAATAATGTTACCTTTAACATTCATTTTTTCTAGCACGATTATTGCTATAAACGTTGCACATCCCAATAAAACTAATGGATCTCCCAAATTACCTAATTGAACTAAAGTAACTGGATTATCAACGACAACTTCCATTATTTGTAATCCAATAATTGCTAAGAATAACCCTATACCGGCTCCAATTCCTAATTTTAAACTCTTTGGTATTGAGTTTATTAACCAAGCTCTAATTGGAGTTAGTGATATAATTAAAAATAATACTCCAGCAACTAATACAGCACCTAAAGCTTCTTGAGGTGTGTACCCCATTCCAGCACAAACTCCAAAAGCAACAAAGGCATTAATTCCCATACCTGGCGCGAGACCTATTGGCCAAGTTTTTCCATAAAAAGCCATTATAAAACATGCTAGAGCTGTTGCCAAAATTGTTGCTGTATATACTGCGCCGAAATCAAAGAAACCTTTATCGGGTCCGGCAAATTCTCCTGATAAAATAAATGGATTTAAAAACATTATGTAAGCCATAGTTAAGAACGTAGTTGTTCCAGCTATTACCTCAGTTTTAAAATCTGTTTTATGTTTTTTATAATCGAAATAATTTTCGAGCATTTTTCCTCCTAATTACTGATAATTACTAATAATTGATAAATATTTGATTCTTTTTGGAATTACTCTTCAAAACTCCTTTTTATTCACAAATTTCAACTCAGAAGTTTATATTTAAGCCTTAATTAGGGTGTTAAAATATAAATATGCTAAAACTTAGATTTGTTATCATTAATTTGATTTTACTAGTCTTAATCACAGGATGTAAGACAATTAAGCAAAAAACAGATGCCATTGTAGAAAAAGAAAATGAAAAATTAAGTAAATTTATTGGTAAATCTTCAAGCGATCTGCAAATAGATTTAGGAAAACCTAATGAAGATTTTAAAAACGAAAAAGGAAACTTAGTACTAATTTATAATACTAAGAAATATGGCATACCATGTGAAAGAAGATTTGAGGTAAATCCAAATTCAATTGTTGTAGGTTTTATTTCTAATGGTTGTTTTTAAATTACTTGCGAAGATAAATCTCCGCAAGTAAGGGTTTTTAACTTATCTAATTTCAATAAGTTTTTTCTTTTTATGCTCTGGAACAATTTTTTCGCAAGATATTGTTAAAAGACCATCTTTAAGCTCAGCACCATTTATTTTAACATCATCAGCAATGGTAAATGATCTTGCAAATTGTCTTTGAGAAATACCTTTATGGATTATTTCCCCATCTGCATTTTTATCTTCAGATTTATTAACTTGTTTTGTTCTTACAGTTAATAAATTGTCCTCAAATTCAACCTCAACATCATTTTTATTAAAACCTGCAAGAGCAACCTCTATTGCATAGTTGTCACTTCCGGTTTTCCTGATGTTATAGGGTGGGTAATTTGACTGCATTGTCAATGCACCATTTCCCAACATATTTTCAAATTGGTCAAACATGTCATCGAACCCAATTGAAAAAGGTCTAAGTGAGTTAAATATAGATAAATCCTTACTTGTCATAATATCCTCCTTTGTTAAGCAAGTTTATTTTGTAAGCCCCATGAGGCGACTTACACTTCTTATTTAGGAATTAATTTTTTTTTTTCAAGATTAAAAAAATCAAAGTTTTTTTGAGATTTTAAGAGCAAAAGCATAATCAAGTGCTATTTCTTCAATTGCTCCATCTCTACCAGATTTTCCACCATGACCTGCGTTCATTTCTGTCTTTAGAAGTAATAAATTATTATCTGTTTTAAAATCTCTTAGTTTAGCAGCAAACTTTGCAGGTTCATCGAACAAAACTCTATTATCACTTAAGCTTGTAGTAATCAAAATGTGTGGGTAGTCCATTTTTTTAATATTATTATATGGAGCATATGAAAATATATATTCAAAATGATCTTTATTATCTTTTGCATTACCAAATTCATCAAATTCACCAACTGTTAAAGGCAAAGAATGATCTAAATTTGTGGTTAAAGAGTCTACAAACGGCACTGCCATAATTATTCCTAAAAATAATTCTGGAGTTTGATTTACGACTGCTCCCATCAACAAACCACCAGCTGACCCTCCCATTCCAATTATTTTCCCTTTGGATGAATATTTTTTATTAATCAAATATTTTGCTGCGTATATATAATCCTCAAAAGTATTTTTTTTATTAGTGAGTTTTCCTTCCTTCCACCACTTCATACCTTTTTCCATTCCCCCTCTGATATGAGCAGTTGCCCAAATAATATTTCTATCTATGAGACTTAGTTTTGTTGATGAAAAACCAGGACTCATTGAGTTTCCATAAGAACCGTAACCATATAACAGCAAATTGGCAGACCCATCTAACTTTGTTTTTTTATGCCTTGTTATTGTTAAAGGTACTAATCTTCCATCATGAGATTTGTATTCAATTCTTTCTACAACATAATCATTTGGATTATGCCCCGAGGGGATTTCTTGTTCTTTTACTAATTTTTTAGATTTGTTTGCAAGATTATATAAATAGACTTTCGAGGGAGTTTTTGGAGACGAGTATCCAACATAAATTTCATCAGTGTTTTTATCTTTTTGCCTGAGAGAAATACTAGGAACATAAACCGTTTCATCAAAAAATTTTAATTCTTCTTCAAAACCTGACGAAATATTTTTTACAAATAATTTATCTAATGCATTAGAAGTTTCAGAGCGAATTATCCAGTTTTTTAAAAATACACAACCACCAATTAAAACTTCATCTTTTGCAGAAACAAAAGGTTTCCAATTTTGGACTTCTAAGCTATCTGAAATATCAATCTTAAAATCTTCTGCATCCTTGTTAGTGTGATTATAAAAATAACCATCCCATGAACTTACAGAATACAAAATTCCTTTTTCTCTCTCCTTTATTATCTTGGGTCTAGGTTTTATTTCATTAACTTTAAAGTAATATTGCTCTGATGTATTGTGGTCTGAACTATTAATAAAGTAATATTTTTCATCTGAACTTAAATGTATACTTACTGTAAATGCCTCACTTTTTTCTTCAAAAATTAGTTCATCTTGATTTTTAAAATCCCCAATTTGGTGTCTATAAATTTTTCTTGCTCGATGATTATTATCTAGTTTTGAGTAAAAGACATATTTGTCATCCAAGCTGAAAAGAATACTCCCAGATGTTTCAGAAATTTCTTTAGTTATAGTTTTGCTTGTATCGATGTCTCTTATAAAAATTGTATAATATTCAGACCCTTTAGTATCTAAAGAGTAAGCTAGGTACTTGTCATTATGACTAATTTCTAAATCACCTACACCAAAATATTCTACACCTAGTTTTTCTTTTTCTTTATCCCCGTTCCAAATTTCTTCAACATGATTTGTATTAATTTTTTTTCTTAATTTAATTGAATAATTTCCTTCAACAGTTGTTTTGGTCCAATATTCATAAGTATGATCTTTATAAGGAAGCGACTCATCATCAAGTTTAATTCTTCCTTTTATTTCATCAAATAATTTTTTTTGTAAATCTTTGGTATCTTTTAAATGGTGTTCCGCATAATTATTTTCTTGAATTAAATATTCTCTAACCTCGGGATCTAACTTATTTTTATCTTTTAAAACTTCCAGAATATTTTTTTGGTGAATCCAGCTGTAATTATCTTCCCAAACTATGTTGTGACAAGATTTTGTTTCTAGTTTTTTTCTAAGTTGTGGTACTTTCATAAAAAAAAGAAATATATGAATATAATAATTTATACAGTAGTTATATTGACTATTTTTTATTTTATACTTAAATTTATAACCAATATTTCATCTAGGAAAATATCAAAAAGTCTAAGGGTTTTAATTATTTTAGGTTTAATAATATTAGCAATTTTATTTGCTATAGGGGGAAGGTTTTTATTAACTCTGCCTCTTACATTGGTAAGCCTTGCATTGTTAAAATTGAAAGGTTTGTCAATTTTTCAATTGATATCTCTTTTTAGATTAATTCAAACGCTAAGAAGATCAGGTAGATTTTCTTTTAATCAATCAAATCCCATTAACTCCTCTTCAATGTCAGTTTCCGAGGCTTATAAAATTTTAAATTTAGATATGAAAAAAAAAATTACAAAAGAAGATGTCAATAAATCCTACATAAAAATTCAAAAAAAAATTCATCCTGATATCTCTCCTGAGACATCTAGACTATCATCTTTAGTAAATGAGGCAAAAGATATAGTGTTAAGCGATATTTCTAATTTATAATTTCAATAACTTTATTAAATATTTTATCTGGATTAATTTTATCTTTGCCAAGAGTATTGTGCTCAACAGTTTCTTCGCCATCAGGAATAATTGGAAACATTTTAGAGCTATAGTTGCCATAAATTAAAGGAGTATCCGCCATGAGAGTTATAGTTTTAACACCTAAAGCTGCAGAAAGATGACTGAAACTAGAATCATTACAAATAGAAATGTTACAACTTTTTATAATTGGTAAAGTTTCTTTTATTGAGAGATTGTCAAGAGGTGTGCAAAGATTTTTAAATTTTGATTCAAGTATTTTATTAAGAATAATCTGCTCCTCGTTTTTTTTACCTGCAGCAAGAAAAAATTTACATTTTTTAATTTTTGATATTTTTTCTATTACACTTAAAAATATTTCAACAGGTATTCTCTTTGTAGGGCCAGAACCACCAATACCTAAAAGTATATTTGTTTCATTTTTATTGATCTGAAATTTCATAATTGATTGAGAGATTGATTTATTATCAATATACACTTCAGGATCTTCATTAACCTCCAAATCTATTTTTTCTTTTATAAATTTTCTGGGAGTTTCAAAAATATGTTGTTTTGTTTTTTTAAATAATGGGTACTGATAAACTTCAGGTATCATTGTGAGTTTACCAATTAAACTAAATCTAATAGATGAATTGAAGATAAATAATTTATCAAATTTATGTTTTTTTATATCTTTAATCAAATTAAGACTTCCAAAAAAAACCATCATGTCTGTTCATACTTTTTTTGTCTCTTTCTAAAATGAGAATTTTATCTATATAGCTGGTTTGGTATAAATATTGATCAGCTTTTGAACTTTCTTTAACAAGTATACTTATAGGTGAATTATATTTTTTGAACAAAGCCTTTATAAAAGGCAAAAAAATTACTGTATCTCCTATGCCCATTCTGTTTTGAATTGCTAATATTTTCATATGGTATTTATAAACTTTACTGAGTATATTTTTTATATAAATTTTTATTATGACAAAAATAAGTGGAATTTATGCAGCTACCATGTCAGTCATTAATTCTGATTTGAGCCTAAATATTGAAAAAACTATAGATCATGCTGAAAAGCTTATAGATCAAGGGTGTCATGGTACAGCAATATTTGGGAGTACAGGACAATCTCAATTAATATCCATTTCTGAAAAAATTGATTTATTGAATAAACTTTCAAAAAGCAAACATAAAGATAAGCATTTAATTGGTACAGGTTTGAATTCTCTAAGTGAAACAATTAATTTTATGAAAATAGCAAGTTCATTAAATTTTAAAAAATTTTTAATTATGCCTCCAGCTTACTACAAGTATGGAGACTCGGAAGTAATAGAATTTTATTCTAAAATAATTGAATCAATTCCTGAATGTAAAATTATTCTTTATAATTTTGAAAAATTATGTGGATATAAATTTAGCATAAGTTGTGTCAATCAACTTGTAAAAAAATTTCCTAATCAAATAGTAGGAGTAAAAGATAGTTCATATAATTTATTTGAAAATTTGAAGATAAAGAATTTTTCAATTTTTCCTGGTTCGGAGTTAAAACTGTTAAAGGGTTTAGAACTAGGATGCTCTGGAATAATTACCGCAACATGTAATGTGACTGCTCAAATGTCAAGAAAAGTTTATGATGATTTTTATTCAGAAACTGAGCAATCAATTAATCAAAAATTATGTGATGTAAGAAGTGTTTTTGATAAATATAATTTAATTTCTGGACTACACTCTTACTGTTCACAAGAAGACGAAATTTATAAAAATATTTTACCACCTTTAAGTCTTTTAAATAAAACTGATGAAGAAGATTTAATAAATGCGTTAAAAGACTTAAAATTTACAAACAAACCATCTTTGGCGGCTTAATATGCAACTTGCAAGATTTTTAAATAAGGTTTTTAAGAAAGAAGGTTTTATCTTAACAGATGCTAATTCAAAAGATTACATTATAGGCAATCCTGGAGACAATCCTATAAAGTTAAAAATTTTAAACAAGAATCTTCATTATAAATTGCTTTTTCATCCTGATTTATATTTTGGTGAGGCTTATACAGATGGTGAAATAGTTATTGAAAACGGTAATCTTACAGAATTTTTGAACTTAGCCTTGATGAATTTTGGAAGAGGTGAGTTAAATTTTTTTAGTTATTTGATTAATAGACTAAGAGGTTCATATAGATATTTAACAAATTTTAATTTTATAAAAAAATCAAAAATGAATGTATCTCATCATTATGATATATCCGATGATTTATATGATTTATTTTTAGATCCAAAGAGACAATATTCTTGTGCGTACTTTAAAAATGAGAATGATAGTTTAGAAACTGCACAAAATAATAAGATACAACACATTATAAAAAAACTTAATATTCAACCTAATCAAAAAATTCTAGACATTGGTTGTGGCTGGGGCTCATTAGCAATTGATATTGCTAAAAGTGCTAAATGTGAAGTAACAGGGATAACTTTATCAGAAAATCAATTCAAATATTGCACTGAGAAAGCAAAAAAAATGAATTTAGAAAATCAAGTAAAATTCAAATTAATGGACTATAGAGAACTAAATGAAAAATTTGATAGAATTGTAAGTATTGGTATGTTTGAACATGTGGGAAGAAAGTTTTATAAAAAATTTTTTAATCAAGTTGAAAAGTTATTAAAAGATGATGGTATCTCATTAATTCATACAATTGGATCAGTCAATCCACCAAGGGACCCTCATCCATGGATAACAAAATATATTTTTCCTGGTGGCTACACTCCTAGTTTAAGTGAAGTAACAACGCCCATAGAAAAAGCAGGCTTAATAGTTACTGATGTAGAGGTTTTGAGACTTCATTATTCACATACCTTACGACACTGGAAAGAAAATTGCATAAAAAATAAAGAAAAAATTATTGAAATGTTTGATGAAAAATTTTTTAGAATGTGGGAGTTTTATCTTGCTGGATGTGAAATGGCATTTAAGTGGGGTGATCAAGTTGTATATCAATTTCAGCTTACAAAAAATTATACATCAACTCCCGTGACTAGAGACTATATTTATCAATAAATTATTGATAGAAATAAGCTTCTTTAAAAAATGAAAAAAAAACCAAAAAAAATAAAAAAATACAAGAAACCTAAAAAAGCACCTAAATTAAAGAGCTTTAAGAAGTCAAAAAAAAGTCAAAAAAAAAGAAAAAAAACTTCAAAAAAAAGATCTAAAAGTAAAAAAAAAAAATTTATAAATAATAAAAAAAAATTTTTTTACTCAAAAATAACCAAAGTTAAAAAAGAAAGTTTAGCATTTAAATTAGTTAAATTACAACTTTCACTAAAACCTGAATTTAATTTTAAAATTAATTTTAATTTAGAGAAATATATACAAGGTTTTTTTGACAAAATTTCTGAGACAATTTCAAGTTATAAAATTTTAAAACATGACGAAAAAAGAAGATTAAAAATAGAAAAAATTGAAAATGAAAGAAAGGCAAAAATTGCTCTTGAAAAACAAAAAAAAGAGGAAGAAATATTAAGAATAAAGTTGAAGGAAAAGTCTTTAAAAGACGAGGAAAGATTAGAAAAACAAAGAACAAGAGATATCAAATTATTTCTAAGAAAGGAACAAGCTATTTTAAGAATAGAGCAAGCTGAAAAACAGAAACAGTTTTTAAAACAATTAAGATTAGATAAACAAATCGAAAAATTTAGAATTCGAGAAGTTAAAGAACTAGAGAAACTTGAAAAGATTTCTTTAAGAGAGAAAAGAGAAGATTATACAGGACTTCAGGAAAGAATTGATAAACTTAAAGAAAAATATCGAATAATTAGAGATCAGAAAATTAAAGAGAGGGTAGAGGCTCTTGGAGTAAAACTTCAAGGCGATGAAGATAGGGAAACTTTATTATCAAAAGAGAAAGAATATACCTTAGCAAGACAAAAAATTGAATTTGCTTTAGAAAGTTTTTATAGAAGTGCTAGTAGTTTAGTTTTTCAACTTAACAAAAGGCATATTACGAGGAATATGTCAATTTTTCGATGTATTGATCGAAGATTTGAAACTGGTGAAATTTTTATTAAATGGGATGAGTCCGAAGATGAAGAATGGCTGTTGCTAATTTACATAAAAAATAATTCACCAGATGAAGGAATTGTGATTGAAGATAAAACAAATTCTGAAAAAAATCTTTCTCATGAATTTAGAAATATTGATATATTTAAAGCATCTGACACAATGGTAGATTCTTTAACTCAACTTATCGCAAGAAAAAGAGCTAAAAATAACAATTAAATTTTAATCATTTATTGGGTATTATCTAAAATGATTTTAGGCTCATTATTTCTTCTAATTCTTTATTTGGTGTTAAGATATATTCTTGCTTGGATAACATATTACAATAATTTAGATAATAGGTTGGGAGATAGTACTTGGAGATTCAGTTATGATTATCCTGTAGTTGGTGAGAGAGATATATCAGATTTGGATGATAAAGATTTTGTGAGACTTAGAAGAAAAAAAAATAAAATTGTTTTATTTATGTACTCAATAGTTTTAATTATGTTTATTTCCTCAATGTCATTATTAAGTAAGTTTTTATTATTTTTTTTTGATTAATTTTTTAATTGTTTTTTATTTTTTAGATAAAGAAAAAAAGCGACTATTTCATAAGTAAATGAAAATAAATTATAAATCACAGGTAGTTTAAGAAAATTGTATAAAAATTTATATTTTGGCATTTTTTTCCATAACACAAGAAATGCTGCAGCACCTTGAATAACCTTATCACCTTCTTTTACGTGAAGTCTTCTTAATAATTCTTTACTGTTTTTAGAAGTTTCTTTTTCTGCTAAATTATTATTTGTAATATCTATCCAGTCTATTTCCTGAATTTTCTCTTTTTTATACAAATCAATCTCAGCCTTACATATTTTACAGGAATTATTAAAATAAACTTTCATAATTAACTGACAATTACTAATTAACTTACGCCATGTACATGCGTAAAATACTCTAGTTGAAAATTATCTTAAACGCCCTATGTATTGATAAAATGAGTGATTTCTTTAAAAATTCTGATTTGTCTCGTAGTGAAGCTGATAACATAATTTCTGATACGTTGAACAAATGTGATGATGGTGAATTATATTTAGAAAACTCTAAATCTGAGTCCATATTATTGGATGATAATAAAATAAAAAATTCTAGTTATAATTCAGACTTAGGCTTTGGATTTAGAGCTGTATCTGGTGAAGTTGTTGCTTACTCTCATTCTAACGAAATATCTAAAAATTCATTAAAAAATTCTGCAGACAGTTTAAAATCAACACTTAAATCTACTAAAGGTAATTATAATCATTCTATACCTAAATCTAATAAAAAATATTATGAGAATATAAATCCAATCGAACAAAAAACGCTTAATAAAAAAATTGAAATTTTAAACAAGGTCAACGAATATATTAGATCTAAAAACAGTAACGTTAAACAAGTCACTGCTAATTTTAGCGGGGAACAAAAGTCTATAGAAATAATAAGGTCAGGTGGAGAAACATTAACAGACGTACGTCCTTTAATAAGATTTAATGTTTCTGTCATGCTTGAAAAAAATGAAAGAAAAGAAACAGGTGTATATGGAATTGGTGGTAGACAATCTTATGATGCTTATCTGAAAGAAGATAATTGGAAAAATGTTTGTGATGAAGCTTTGAGAATAGCTAATGTTAATCTAGAGAGTAAACCAGCACCAGCAGGTGAAATGAAAGTTGTTCTTGGACCAGGTTGGCCTGCAATTTTAATTCATGAAGCCGTAGGTCACGGCTTAGAGGGTGATTTTAATCGAAAAAAAACTTCTGCATTTCATAATTTAATGGGCCAAAAAGTTGCAAGTCAAGGAGTTACAATCATTGATGATGGTACTATTGATAATAGAAGAGGAAGTCTCACAATAGATGATGAAGGTACTCCTACGGAAAAAACTGTATTAATTGAAAACGGAGTTTTGAAAAATTTTATGCAAGATAGGTTGAATGCACGATTAATGAAAACAAGATCCACGGGAAGTGGCAGAAGAGAGAATTTTAGACATATTGTTCTACCACGAATGAGAAATACTATGATGTTAAGTGGTAAACAAACCCAAGATGAAATGATTAAATCTGTAGATAAAGGAATTTTTGCTGTGAGTTTTGGTGGTGGTCAAGTTGACATTACATCTGGGAAATTTGTATTTAATTGCACAGAAGCGTATGAAATAATTAATGGCAAGATTGGTTCACCAATAAAGGGTGCAACTCTCATTGGTGATGGACCTTCAATACTAAAAGAAGTTTCAATGGTAGGTAACGACATGATGTTAGATCCTGGTATAGGGACTTGTGGTAAAGCTGGCCAAGGTGTTCCTGTTGGAGTTGCCCAACCTTCAATACTAATAAATAAAATGACAGTTGGTGGTACAAAATTATAAATGGTTAAAGATCAAGAATATTTAGAGAAAAAAGCTTCTTATTGTTTAGATTATGCAAAAAAATTAGGAGCTACAAGTGCAAGTGTAAATGTAGGTAGCTCTATTTCTGAGACTGTGAATTTTAGAAATAAAAGTTTAGATGAATCAAATAGGTCAGATAACTTAGGTATACATATTACAACTTATATAGGAAAAAAAAAATCATCTATATCTTCATCGAATTTATTAAAAGATAATTTAAATACTTTAATTGAAAAATGTATTGAAACCACAAAAAATACTCCAGATGATGAATTTAATTCACTTCCTGATAAAGATTTACTTGCAAAAGAAGTAAAAGATTTAAATTTATATGATGACACTCATATTGAGAATGATGATAAAATAAAATATTTATCAAGATTGGAAGCTTCAGCCTCAAGTGACAAAAAAATAGTGAACACAGAGTCTAGTTTGACTGAGGATAAATCAAACTTTATTTTAGCCAATAGCGACGGTTTTTGTAAAGGTTTTAAAACCTCATCATTTGTAGCATCAAGTGTTGCTGTTGCTAAAGATGACCAAAGCATGGAGAGAGATTACGAATATACTCTTAAATGTCACCTTAATGATATTATGGGTGCAGAAGAATTAGGAAAAGCAGCTGCTGAGCATACTATTAGAAAATTAAGTCCAAAAAAAATTGGCAGTGATAAGATAGCAATAATTTTTGATAAAAGAATTGCAAAAGTAATATTAAGTACTTTTGCTAGCGCAATATCATCTTCTGCGATTTCAAGAGGAACTTCATTTTTAAAAAACAAGATTGATCAAAAAATATTTTCGGACACAATAAATATTTATGATAAACCTGACATAATCAAAGGTTTAGGCTCAAAGTGCTTTGATTCTGAAGGGGTTAAAACTGAAACCTTAAAATTAGTAGAGAAAGGTATTCTTAAACATTATTTAATAGATACCTATAATGGTAAGAAGCTAAATCTTAAATCGAATGGAAGGTGTGGGGGAACAAGCAATCTTTATTTTGATAACGGGAAGACTTCTTACAAAGATCTTTTAAATTCACATTCTAAATGCCTTTACATTACAGAAACTATAGGCCATGGGAGTAATATTGTAACTGGAGATTATTCAGTAGGTGCGACTGGTTTTTTAGTTGAAAATGGTGAATTTAAATACCCTATTAATGAAATTACAATTGCCGGGAATTTCAAAGACATGTTTCAAAATATAACTTTGGCAAATGATTTAGAATTTGAATATTCTACTAATTCACCAACTATGATGATTGAAGGAATGGTTGTTGCAGGTAAATAATTAAATTTACTCAAATTTCTTAAGACGATATTCCCAATTTCCCATTCTAGAATAGGAGACTCTTATAATCATTGAATTTTTTTTATCTAACCAAATATCAAAATCTAAACGTTTATCCTTTTCTAATGACATGTCTTTAGAATTTAATTTGAAATGATCAACTTCATAAGTTTGTCCATTTTGCTCAATTTTTTCTTGGCCCACAAAAGTCACTATCTGTTCTTTTATACTTCCTGAAATTGGACTAATCTGGCTATTAGTTTGCAAAATTTTATGACTCCACCAATTTCCTATTATATTATCTTTTGATGCATCTCCGGAGTAAGAAGATCCTTTTATATTAAAACTATTTTTATCTTTATCAAAAACTAAATTTACAAATTTTTCTTTATCATTTTGCAAAGTCTTAGAGTTAAAAGAAATTAATTGATCTTTTAGATATGTTTCCTCACCATACCCTTCAACTTGAAAAATAGTAGCTCCCAAAAGTTTTACAGAAAACTTTATTTGATTAGTGATTATTGTTTTATCACCTTTTCTCGTAAAAAAATAATAATTATATCCAATTAATTCTCCATTTCTAAAAATATCCATTTCAATTTTATTGTATTTTTTATAATGATCCATATGAGCAAAAACACTCGAAGAGAACAATAAAACAATTAAGATTAAAATTTTTTTCATTATATGATTACAATAATAGACTTTTTCTATAATAGAAGTAGTTTATCAAAAAATGTTTTTAAAAATAAAGAAAATACCAAAAGTAAACTGGAGCTCTGAAAAAACATATAATTTTAAACCAAGATTTTCGACATTATTTTTTTGTTGTTTTGGTTTAATGTTATTTGGTTTGGGTGAAGGATTATTAATTGTTTCTTTTACAGGAGCTTCTCCTTGGAGTGTTTTGGCCCAAGGTATTTCTCTAAATGTAAATTTAAGTATTGGAATGATTACGCTTTTAATAAGCATCTGTGTTTTAATTTTATGGATACCACTAAGTCAAAAACCAGGCATAGCTACTATTTTAAACGCTTTAATAATTGCACTAATGATTGATCTTTGTATTAAATTTGTTCCGTCTCCTTCTAATTATTTTAATCAATTAATCTTAGCAATAGTCTCAGTAATTACAGTTGGAATTGGGGGTGGCATCTATTTGGTCTCTAATTTAGGAGCAGGACCCAGAGACGGTTTAATGGTCGGCTTACAAAAAAAAACAAATTTGCCTATAGCTTTAGTTAGAGCAACACTTGAAATTACAGTAGTTAGTATTGGTTGGTATTTAGGTGGTACTGTTGGAATTGGAACTTTACTATTTGCTTTTGGAATTGGTCCGTGTGTTGCACTTGGACTTTATTTAGTAGATAAAATATTTAATTAGGCCGCAGAGCTAGATTTTTCACTTCTTTTTCTTTCATGAGGATCAAGAATAGCTTTTCTTAATCTACATGACTCAGGGGTGATTTCTAAAGCTTCATCAGTATTAAGCATACTTAATTGTTCAGCTATTGACATTTTCCTTACAGGAGTGAGAACAACATTTTCATCTGTACCTTGAGTTCTCATATTAGTAAGTTTTTTACCTTTCATAACATTAATTATCATGTCACCTGGTTTTGGTGATAATCCAACAATCATACCTGGATATACTGGATCATTGTGAGTAACAAACATCTCACCTCTTGCCTGTAAATTAAATATTGCAAAAGCAACAGCTTTTCCTTGCTCCATTGAAATTAAGGCGCCATTTCTTCTTCCCTCCATTTCGCCTTCAAATTTACCATAATCATGGAAGATTCTATTTATCACACCATTCCCTTTAGTTAGAGTAAGAAATCGACTCGTATAGCCCATTAAACCTCTTGTAGGAGCATGGAATATTAAACGTTTTTTATTTTTACCAGTATCCTTTAATTCAATTAATTTACCTTTTCTTCTATTCATCGAGTCAATGATTTTTGATGAATGTTCCTCATCAAGATCCATAGTAATTTCTTCAATTGGCTCGAGTTTATTTCCATCCTTATCTTTTCTATATAAAACTTTTGGTGGGCTTACAGTCATTTCAAAACCTTCTCTTCTCATCTGTGTTAGTAAGATTTCTAACATTAATTCCCCTCTACCACTTACTACAAAAGAGTCGTTTCCATCATTTTCTGAGAATGAAATTCCAACATTGTTCTGAGCTTCTGTAATTAATCTATCTCTAATTTGTGTACTTGTAAGTTTTTTACCCTCTGTACCTGCTAAAGGAGATGTATTAACTGTAATAGTGATGGACATGGTTGGAGGATCAATAGGGGTGGCAGCTATTGGATCATTAACTTCTAAATCACATATAGTATCTGCAACATTAGCTTTTTCTAACCCGGCAACTACAACAATATCTCCTGCTTCACCAACTTCGATTGGAACTTTTTTTGTTCCTTCGTATCTAAAAATTTTTGTAAGTCTACCTTCATCAACTTTTTCACCTTTAAGATTAATAGCTTTTATTGCCTGGTTAGCTTTGGCAGTTCCTTGAGTAATCCTTCCTACTAAGCTTCTGCCTAAAAAACTATCGGCATATAGTAGTGTTGACAACATCGCAAAAGGCTTTGATTTATCAAGATTAGCAGGCTTTACATGATTTATGATTTGATCAAGTAAAGGGTTTAAATTTTCTCTAGGACCTTCTACTTCTCTATCAGCCCATCCAGATCTTCCGCTAGCATATAAAACTGGAAAATCCAATTGTTCTTCGTTTGCATCTAAACTTACAAATAAATCGAATGTTTCATCTAATACTTCATTAGCTCTTTGATCTGCTTTATCAAGTTTGTTAATTACTACAATTGGTTTTAAACCTTGTTTTAAAGCTTTAGATAATACAAATTTTGTTTGTGGCATTACCCCTTCAGCAGAATCTATCAACAATAGTGCTCCATCTGCCATACTTAGTACTCTTTCAACCTCAGCAGCAAAATCTCTATGACCAGGAGTATCAATAATATTAATTCTAGAATTTTTCCAATTTATTGACGCAGGTTTTGCTAAAATTGTTATTCCTCTTTCTTTTTCAAGTTCTCCTGAATCCATCAATCTTTCATCTACAACCTCATTTTCTCTAAACGAACCACTTTGTTTCATCAAGTTGTCAATTAAAGTTGTTTTACCATGATCGACGTGAGCAATTATTGTGATGTTTCTTATATTATTATCCATAAATTGTGGCTCTTATACATTAATTTATTTTTTTGAAAACTTTAAAATACCCAATAAATATTAATGTTTATTTGAAAAAATAAAGTTTATGAAGTTTTTTTTGTTTTTTCTCTCTTTAATCTACGTCTTTCTTTAAAAGAAAATTTAGGTTTTTTTTTTACACTCGAATCTTTAAATGATTTACCACTATATCGTTTGGACATGTTTAAATATATTTAAGTTTCAATTAAATTTCTAGAAAATAAAGAAAATAGTATAATATCAAATCATCATAAATATCATGATTAATGAAGAATTTGAAAAAGCAAAAAAAAGTTTTGAAGAAGGTATTAAATATTTTCAAGAAGATAAATTTGATCTTGCTGAAAGATCATTCTTAACTTCATTAGAACTTTTGCCTAATAGATTAAGTACAATAAGTAACCTCATTAAACTTTATATTAAAACTAACAAAGCCTCAAAATTATCTGAAATTTTAGAAAAATATGATCAATTTAAAAATGATAAAAATATGCAATTTGGACTTGCGTATAAATATCATTTTGAAAAAAAAATAAAAGAGTCAATTGGTATTTGCAATGTGTTAATCAATGATAATGATTTAAAAATATCTATTCAGGATTTGATGGCATTGAATTACAAAAGTGATCAAAAATTTTTGAGTGCCCTTAAGATTTATAAAAATAGAATTAGAGAAAATAGAAAAAACTTTTTAACTTTTTATAATACAGGGTGTTTATTTTTTGATTTAGGAAAAATCAATCAAGCCATTTATTTTTTCAAAAAAAGTATAAATCTTAATCCGAAAGATAATCGTACATTATGGAATTTGTCATTATGTGCTCTAACTAAAAAAGAACTTAAATATGGCTTTGAGTTATATGAATATAGATGGGAAAAAGAAAATTCTGATAAAAAGAAATTTGAACATATTGATACACCTGAGAGTATTGAAAAAATAATTGATAAAAAAATTTTAATTTGGGATGAACAAGGGCTTGGTGATGCTATAAATTTTTCAAGATTTGTAATTGAAGTTTTAAATTTTACATCCAAGGTTACACTAGTTGTAAATAAAAAAATAAAAGATATTTTAGTTAATCTTAATTCAAAAATAGAGGTAATAGATTACGAGAATTTAAAAGAACAACAGTTTGATTTTCAGTTACCAATTTGCAGTTTGCCAAAAATTTTAAAGATAGCCTCAGTTAAGGAAATTAATTTTTATCAACTATATTTAAAAAATAAGACTCCAATTTCAAAAGATATTAAAAAAGACCAATTAAATATTGGACTAGCATGGTCAGGAAATCCAAATTATGCAGTTGATGAATATAGATCTATTTCATTTAAAAACTTTAAAACAATATTAAATTTAGGAAATATTAACTTTTTTAAATTATCTCAAAATATTAAAGAAGATGAATTAGTAGACTACAATTCTTCAAAAAATATTTTAGATTATGGTAAAAAATCTCTTTTTGAAGTTGCAAATTTAATGGAACATCTTGATTTAGTTATATCATCAGATACATCAATAATTCACCTTGCTGGAATTTTAAATGTAAAAAGTATTTTACTTTTAAATTATAACTCAGATTGGAGATGGTTTAATGACAAAGAAAAAACAATTTGGTATCCTGCTGTAAAGATTATAAAACAAAAAAAATTTGATACATGGGACTCAGTTTTTGAAGAATTAAATAATGAAGTAAAAAAAATTTTATATAAATGAAGTATTTAAATTTTGATATAAAAAATTTGAACAATCAGGCTACCAAATATAAAGAAGACTACTTAGCTGGTAAACCTTTTCCACATATTGTAATAGATAATTTTTTTAGAGAAGAAATTTTAGATTCGTTAATTGGAAATTTTCCAAAAAATATAAGTGATTACAACTTTAAATTTGATAATTTTGCTGAAAAAAAATTAGCTTTAAATAAACCAGAACAATTATCTGATTTAAATAATGATTTCATAAATTTTTTGAATTCTTACGTTTTTATCAATTTTCTTCAGAATACTACAAGTATAAAAGAGTCTTTAGTTGCTGACCCTTATCTTATAGGTGGAGGTTTGCATGAGTTGCGTAATGAAGGTTTCTTGAATATTCATGCTGATTTTAATGTTCATCCAAAGATTAAATTAGATCGAAGATTAAATATATTAATTTATCTTAATAAAAAATGGAAAGAAGAAAATGGTGGTCAACTTGAATTATGGGATAAAGATATGACCAAATGTTATAAAAGTATAGTGCCAATTTATAATCGGATGGTAATTTTTTCTACTACAAGTTTTTCAAATCATGGAAATCCTAATAAGGTAAAATGTCATTCAGATGAGTCAAGAAAATCATTGGCGTTGTATTATTATTCCAATGGTAGACCAGAAAATGAAAAAGCCTCTTATGATCATGCTACAATTTTTAGAAAAAGACCTGGTAAAGACGATAAAAAACCTTTTGAATTTAAAAAAATATTTGGAAAATTTTACGTACGGACAAGGAAATAAAAAAAAGGGCAGTCAAAACTGCCCTTTTTAAAATAAATAAATAAGTTTTATGGGTTTACATTCTCATACTGGTTTCTAATAATACTTGATTTACTTAACATTTTGAAAATTCCTTCATCACTCTTCATCACTATTTAAAGCAATTCAAAAGCAATTCAAAAGATGACTTTGTTTTAGAGGTAGGTTAGAGTTAAGTATGAAAATAATCTTAAATTCTTTTATTAGAACATTTGATTTTAAAGGCAGATCTTCTAGAAAAGAGTTATTTTTTTATATTTTGTTTTTGGTTATTTTATTATTAACTGCTTTGATATTTGAAAGAAGTTATCTTTCTTCAGCAGGATATTCTAGTGTAAGTTTATATATAAGAGATGGTATAATATTTTTTCTTCTGATTTCATTAATTCCCTTAATTTCCTTATCTATTAGAAGACTCCACGATATTAATTTATCAGGTTTGTTTATTGGAATACCAATAGTTATTGAAATTGGATTAAGAGTTGCTGATGAAGTATTGATGATTTTTGAATATACTGATAATTTTATAGGAATAGTTGGTATTCTCATTTTTATTGGTTTGGTATTTTTATGTGTTCCGTTTAGTCATAAAAAAAATAATAAATATGGTAAATATATTCCTTAAGGTATGAAAAAACCCCAAATCCTTCATCATTCCTTCATCACTCCTTCATCACTAATGATTTTCGTATAGATAAAAAAAAAGGGCAGTAAAAACTGCCCTTTTTGAATTTTTGTTTGAGAACAATGGGGATTACATACCCATACCACCCATGCCGCCCATGCCGCCCATACCGCCCATACCTCCAGGCATTGCAGGTGTACTAGCATCTTTATCATCCGGTTTATCAGCTATCATAGCTTCTGTGGTTACTAATAATCCTGAAATAGAAGCAGCGTCTTGTAAGGCAGTTCTGACAACTTTTACAGGATCAATAATTCCTTTAGCAAACATGTCACAATACTCTTCATTTTGTGCATCATAACCATGAGTCTTTTTGTTTTGTTCTAACAATTTACCAACTACTACTGAGCCATCAACTCCAGCATTTTTAGTAATTTGTCTAATAGGAGCCTCTAATGCTCTTCTTACAAGATCAACACCAGCTTTTTGATCTTCACCTTTAGCTTTAACTTTTTCAAGATCTTGAGCTGCGTACAACAATGCACAACCACCTCCTGTTACA
>CACGKH010000011.1 GCA_902573585.1 uncultured Pelagibacteraceae bacterium | reverse complement strand
AAAACCATATCCGGTAAATTGCCCTTGATTTTTAAAAACTTTTAAAAAACTTTCTAATTGGATTCCAATAAGAATTAAAAAAATTATTGAAATTAGTGATAAATTAATAAATATTTTTTTATGTTTTTTTTCAAAAAGAAAAATCATAGACAATAAAATAGGATAAATTTTTGATAATGCTGAAAGTAATATAAGGCTATAATTTATCAAATGATTATTATATTTACAAATGACATACATAAACAAAAAAATAAAAATATCATTATTTGCTCTCTCTATAGCTAGAAGAACTGGTACATTAAAAATGAATATTAACAAAATTAACCAAAGTTTTTTGTTTTCAATATTAAAAAGAATATCAACGATACTATAGATAAATAAAACATTTATAATTATCGGAAAAATTAAATAATAAAATTTTGGAAAAATCTTAATATAAGGAATATTCAATAAAATTTCTCCATAAACATGTTTTCTATTCCAGTGATCACATGGGTTTTCTAAATACACGTCGTAACCATTAGCTAAACAATTGTTTGCATTTAAAATAACAGTCCAATCAGCAAATAGCGAGGCACCTCCTTTAATCACCATGGGAATTATTGTTGGATACAACAATTGCTTATAAATTAACAAACCTACAATTGTAGATATTGAAATCGTTAAAAATAAATTTAATATATTTTTTTTTTGCACAAATTTGGATTAAAGAACATATGGTTCTGGTCTTGCTTTTTTACCTAAAACTCTTTCAACCGCCATGTTTGAAATATCAATAGATTGGTAAGCTCCAGTTGTTATTAATTCTGTCAAAGCTCTTCCTATTCCAGGTGCTTGCATTAATCCTCTGCCAGTAAAACCAGTAGCTAAATAAACATTCTCAAATTTTGGATGTTTTCCAACTACTGCATTGTTATCAAGTCTATTACAATCATAATAGCCAGCCCATCCACCAGTTAATTTCAATTCTTCCATAGCAGGAATTCTCTGTGCTAGCGCAGGCCAAACAAGTTCTTCAAAATCATCCCAGGCTGGTTCGAGATCATCAGCATCAAAAACTGACTTTGGTGATCCAGCTAAGTATTCTTTTCCTTCAGGTCTCCAATATACTCCTGTTGTTAAATCTCCAGTTAAAGGCATTTCAGGTATATGTTTTGGACACTTAACCCTAAATACAGTATGTTTTTGAGGTTCAACTGGAATATCCTCTAACAATTCCTTTGTCCAACAACCAGCAGCAGAAATTATCGTGTTAGCTTTTATCTCAGAAAGAGATTTTACTTCTCCTTTGATAAATTCTGCACCAAGCTCAACTGCTTTGCTTTTTAACGCACCATGAAACAAGAAAGGATCAATCCATCCTTCACTTTGGTTATCAGTAAATGTGGCAGTTTCTATTCCTTCATTATTTATATAAGGAAAAAACTTTTTTAACTCAGATCCTTTAATATTTTTTGTGCCTGCCTCACATGCTTTATGATTTTCTAAAGCTTTATACTGTTCCTCAGCATGCTCAGGTCCAAACATTAACAAATAACCATTAGTTACCATACTTGCTGTAGGTTCAGGATTTTTTTTTGTTTTAAGTAATTCTGGAATTTGAAAGATAAATTCTTTAGCAAATTTTCCAAGTAAAATATTTTCTGTTTGAAAAAATTGTCTTCTAAAACCTCCAAGCGATAAGGGGAAAGATGCCGATTTATAAGTTGGATCTCTTTCAATTACTTTTACTTTTCTACCCTCTTTAGATAAAAAATAAGCTGCAGATGCACCAATTATTCCTCCGCCAACTATTACAACATCATCCATACTAATTTAAAATATATAAGTTAAAATTGAGAAATAGTGCATAGAAACTCCAAAGTAAATAGGGAATCATTAAATAAGAACTTACATTATTGACACGTTTAAATCTTAAAATAAGTAGAATAATCAAAATAATAAGAATCAAAAGTACAATTAAAGCTAACAAAATTTGATGTAAGCCAAAGAAAACAATACTCCAAGTTGTATTAAAAACTATGTGAATAAAATAAATATAAATTGTATTCATATCTCTATTTTTACTATGCCAATAAAACCAAATAGCCAGTGTCATCATCAAATATAAAGTAGTCCAAACAGGTGCAAAAACCCAGTCTGGTGGATTATAATTTGATTTTATAAGTTGTGAATACCATGGTTCTTTTAAACTAATTGTCGCCATTCCTCCAATAAATGAAGCAGAATAGGTAATTATGAAGAATAAAGTAAACGATATAAATTTATTTTTTAACATATAAGTATTATACATCACTATAGAATGAATAAAAAAACTATTTGGATAACAGGTGGAAGTACAGGTATTGGTAAGGCTTTAGCAATTAAATTTGCAAACAGAGGCTGGAATGTTGCAATTTCAGCTAGAAGAGAAAATCTTCTAAAAGAAATTTCTGACAATAATGAAAATATCCACGGGTTTCCATTAGATGTAACCGATAAGTCAAAATGCAAAGAAGTGTTTGAACAAATCAAAAATAAGTTTCAAGGTGTTGATATTTGTTTTTTTTCAACTGGAACTTGGAATCCAAAAAAAGAAAAGGATATTGATGTAGAACAAATAGAAGATGTATTTAAAGTAAATTTTTTTGGTACTTTAAATAGTATCAAAGCTGTGGAAGAGTATTTTAAAAATAAAAAAAATGGTATTATTACTATTGTTTCATCTATTGCAGGGTATAGAGGACTACCAAATTCAACTGGATATGGGCCTTCAAAATCTGCTCTAAATAACTTGGCTGAAAGTTTATATTTTGATTTTAAAAGATCCAATGTTCGTGTTTGTTTGGTATCACCTGGGTTTATAAAAACACCAATGACAGATAAAAATGATTTTAAAATGCCTTTTTTAAAAACTACAGAATACGCAGCTGAAAAAATTTATGACGGTTTAATAAATACAAATGTTTTTGAAATTCATTTTCCAAAATCTTTAACTCTTATATTAAAAATATTGAGTTTTTTACCTAGTAAAGTTTACTTTGGTTTAATAGGTAAAATGACAAAATATCAAAAGAATAATTAATCTTTTACAAATACTACTGTTAATTCAGCAACTTTAAAACCAAATTTAGTCATAGTTGCTCTATTTATTGCAACACGATCATCTTGCTTAAATATCCAGTCATCAAAAGTAATCTTCATTTCTTTACCTTTAACAGGGACTAAAAGAACGTACTCAAACTTAAATGCTGGACCATATGAATAACCTTTTGCTTTTCCTACAACATCTCCTGCAGTACCTTCATAGTTATTTTCGTCAATTTTAGTTATTTGCCATTGTCTAGTTTGAATTTCACCATCATCCCAATTAAATTTTTCATCTAGTATCAATTGTTTTCCATCCCATTTTCCATTTAAATCAGCGGAAAATTGTCTTGTAACTTTTCCAGATCTGTTTTGAAGAACGCCCCAGGCCTTAACATTTCCTGACAAATATTCTTCAATAATCAATCTTGGTTCTTTGTCTTTAAAATCTATTGGGTTCATAGCACTATTATTAGAACAACTTGTAATTAAAATCAGAGAAATTATCAATAAAATTGATTTAAATAATTTTATGTCGCGCATAGTTTTTTCCTTATTTGTTTTGAATTGAAAATTGTATCAAATCAATATTTTTTGATTTAAAGCCAGCCTCACAATAGCATAAATAAAATTCCCACATTCTTTTAAATGTTAAATCAAATCCTTGGTGCTTTATTTGATACCATTTTTTATTAAACTCATCTCTCCATATTGATAATGTGCTTGAATAATGATCAGCGTAAGACTCGTAAGATTTAATAGTTAAGCCATTATCTGAGACATATTTGTTTATACTATTTTTATTTGGAAGAAATCCACCAGGAAAAATATATTTTTGAATAAAATCTTCTTTGTTTTTATATCTATCAAATAAAGCATCATCAATAGTTATAGCTTGAATGGCAGCTCTACCATTATTTGATAAGTTATTTTTTATAGTCTTGAAATAACTTTCTAAATAATTTTGACCTACAGCTTCAATCATTTCAATTGATGCTATAGAATTATATTTATCTTTTAAATCTCTATAATCTTTAATTTCAATATTAACTTTTTCATTTAAACCACATCTATGTATTCTTTCTTTAGCGTACTCAAATTGCTTTTTAGAAATTGTAATACAATCAAGCTTTACATCATATTTTTTTCCTAAATATTCTGCAAATCCTCCCCAGCCACAACCTATTTCCAAAATTTTATCTCCATTTCTAGGTTTGATTAAGTCAATTAATTTTTGATATTTGTTGTTTTGAGCATCTGATAAATCTTTATTTTTTTCATCAAAGATTGCACTTGAATATGTTAACGTCTTGTCAAGCCAAAGTGAAAAAAATTCATTACCTAAATCATAGTGTTTAGCTATATTTTCTTTGCTCCTGTTTTTTGTATTTTTTATAAATATATTTTTAAAAAAATTAATGAATGGCAAATCAAATAAACCAGAAAATTTATGAACTTGTTTTATGTTCCTAGCTGTTACTTCTATTAAATCTGATAAATTTTTAGTTTCAAATTCATTTCTCATATAACACTCTGCAAAGCCAACACTTCCTCCCTTAATTAGATTAAAAGTGAAGTTCGGATTTTTTATTACAAGATTTGCTTTTAATTGATCGTTCGGATTACCAAATTTAAATAATTCTCCATTGTGATGGATGACTTCTAAATATCCAAACTCAATTTTTTTTAAAGTGTTGAAAACAATTTTGTCTGAAATTTTAAATAAATTCATTAACCTTCAAAAGTAATATTATTTTTAATTTTTATCTTTTTTTTGATAAATTTAATTCCTTTTGCCCACAATTTAAACGCTTCAAAGTGTATCGCTGAAATAATCTTAAAAGTCATAAGAGGGTGCTTAAAATATGACTTTATTAATTCTTTTGTATTAAAATTAACTCTTTGTCCATCTTGTGATGCATATAATATCTTTTCATCAGTTTGATATTGATCAATTATTACAGAAATTTTTTCTCCTGGTTTTAAAAGTTTAAAAAAATATTTACAATTCATCTCAATAAAAGGTGAAACATGAAATTTTTTTGAGCAATTATGTTGATAAAGTTTTTGATCATTATCAACCTTAAATATATAGGTGTGCTGTTCTCCAAATGTATTTTTTACCTCATATAAAATACATACTAATTTTTCACTCTCGTCATAAATATAAAATACACTAAGTGGATTAAATACATAACCAAAAATTCTTGGATAACATAATAATTTTATCTTCACATTTTCGGAATTAATATTGTTATCCTCTAAATTTTTTTTTACCCATGATACTAAAGATGACCCATCTCTATTACCGTGGTCTTTCTCGTAAAAACTTACTAGATTAAATTTATTATATGAAAAAAATTTTATTTTTTTACTCAAATCTTTTAACTCTGATAAATCAATTAAAAGTGAAAATACCTTATATTTAAAATAATGAATTTTAGGTTTAAATCTTTTATGAATTACAGTTCCATTATATATTGAACTAGTCATTAAAATTTTTTAACATTTCTATTGATGATTTTATTCCATCTTCATGGAATCCATAACCAAAATAACTACCACAAAAAAGTAAATCTTTTTTATTTTGTAATTTATTAAGCTCTGATTGAGCATCTAATGCTTTTTGATCATAATAAGGGTGGGTAAACTTTACTTTTTTTAGTACTTTTTTCTCATCAATCTTAAAATAAGGATTTAATGTTAAAAAAATATTTTCACCACACTTTAAGTTTTCTAGAAGATTAAGCCAGTATGTAATTGAATTTTTTTCAAGATCTTTATTATCTATTGAGGAGTTCCAAGAAGACCAGGCTTTTTTATTGTTTGGCATTGCTCGTTGATCTGTATGAATATAAGCAACATTTTCTTTATAATTAAAATTTGATAAAATATCTTTTTCATCTTCAGTTGGATTTTCAATTAATTTAAGAGCTTCATCAGCATGAGTTGCTAATACTACTTTATCATAATCAAAATACTCATTGTCTCCGCCATAATAAAGGTCAATCCCTGATGATTTTCTCTTAATTTTCGTAACTTTATAATTTTTATAATGTTCTCCACTTATTTGTGAAATAATTTTATTAACATAAGTTCTGCTTCTATTTGATACAGTGTACCATTGAGGTCTATTTTTTAATTTAAACAATCCATGATTTTGAAAAAATTTAAAAAAAAAACCTATAGGCATCTTACTTGCTTCGTAAGGTGGCATTGACCAAATTGCTGATACCATTGGTATTATATGATAATCTATAAATGTTTGAGACAACTTATTAACTTTTAAATATTCACCTAAGGTTATTTTATCTTTTGAAATATATATTTGATCACTTTTTTTATAAAACTTAATAATATCAAAAAACATTTTTAAGAATTCAATATTAAATAAATTTGATTTATTTGAGAAGATTCCTCTTAACCCTTTTCCACAATATTCAAAATTTGTATTGTCCACTGAAACTGAAAAAGACATATTACTTTTTTCAATTTCAATATCATTTTCCTGAAAAAAATTTATAAGATTTGGATAGGTTTGAAAGTTAAAAACAATAAAACCAATATCAATAGAAACTTTTTTCCCATGCAAAAGTAAATCAATAGTGTAAGAATGACCTCCAAAATGATCTTCTCTTTCAAAAAGATCTACATTATGTTTTTTTGATAAATAATATGCTGCACTTAATCCTGAAATACCTGAACCAACAACAGCAATTTTCATTGACGGTTATGCTGCATCTTCTTTAAACTCATCCATACTTGGGCAAGTACAAAAAATATTTTTATCTCCATACACATTATCTACTCTTGCAACTGGAGGCCAAAATTTGTTTGCTTTTAAAAATTTTGCTGGATATGCAGCTTGTTCTCTAGAGTATTTATGTTCCCATTTATCTGAAGCTAGTTCCATATCAGTATGAGGTGCATTTTTAATTGGGTTATCAACTTTATCAAATTTACCTGACTCGATCATATTTATTTCTGATTTAATACTAATCAAAGTATCACAAAATCTATCTAGTTCAGATAAGCTCTCACTTTCAGTTGGTTCAATCATCATTGTACCAGCAACTGGCCATGACATTGTTGGTGCATGAAATCCATAATCTATCAATCTTTTAGCTATGTCTTCTTCGGTAATCCCTATTTCACTTTTAATAGATCGTATATCAATTATACATTCATGAGCTACATTTCCGTTTGAGCCTTTATAAAGAATTGGATAATGATCTTTGAGTCTATGAGCTATATAATTTGCATTTAATATTGCAACTTGAGTAGCTAGTTTTAAACCTTGGGAACCCATCATTTTAATATACATCCAAGAAATTGATAAAATACTTGAGCTTCCCCAAGGTGCTGCTGAAACTGCTCCTATTCCTGTAGAGGGTCCACAATCTTTAACAACTGAATGATTAGGCAGATAAACTTGTAAATGTCTTTTACATGCAATTGGTCCCATTCCAGGCCCTCCTCCACCATGTGGAATACAGAATGTTTTGTGTAAATTTATATGACAAACATCTGGACCAAAATTTCCAGGTCTTGCTATACCAACAAGTGCATTTAAATTTGCACCATCCATATAAACTTGACCACCATGTTTATGTATTAATTCACATATGTCTGTAATTTTTTCCTCAAATACGCCGTGAGTGGATGGGTATGTGACCATTAATGCTCCAAGATTATCAGAATGAATTTCTGCTTTTTTCTTTAAATCTTCAAAATCAACATTTCCTTCTTTATCACAATTAACAACAACAACTTTCATACCAACCATTTGTGCACTAGCAGGATTAGTTCCATGTGCTGAGCTTGGTATTAGACATATATTTCTATTCTGATCTCCTCTATCCAAATGATATTTTCTAATTACCATTAACCCTGCATATTCACCTTGAGCACCTGCATTTGGCTGAAGTGAAACACCAGAAAAACCAGTAATTGATCTTAGCCAATTTTTAAGATCAGTAAACATTGCTCTATATCCTTCCATCTGTTCAATAGGCACAAACGGATGAGGTTCAGCTAATTCTCTCCATGAAATAGGTATCATTTCTGCAGTAGCATTTAATTTCATAGTACATGAGCCAAGTGCAATCATAGTTCTGTTAAGAGCTATATCCTTATCTTCTAGCTTTTTAAGATATCTAAGCATTTCTGTCTCTGAATGATATGAATTAAAAACAGCGTGTTCTAAATATTTTGAAGCCCTTAACAAATTTTTTGGGAGATTAGGTAAACTTACTGTAGGATCTTCTTTTTTTATTGATTCTGCTGCATTAAAAATTTTCAAAAGTTGATTTGCTCTATAAACATTTTTCTTTTCGTCAAAAGAGACTGCTAGCATTTCAGAATTTACTTTTCTGATATTTACTTTTTGATCTAAAGCATTTTTATAGATTTGATCGGTTTTGTCTTTAGTAACTATTGTAACTGTATCAAAGAAATGATCTGAATAAATCTCATATCCTGATTGTTTTAATTTATCTGCAAAGTTTTTTGCTAATTGAGAAACTCTTTCTGCAATTGTTCGAATACCCTCTGGGCCATGATAAACAGCATAAGCCGCTGACACAATTGCTAATAAAGCTTGGGCAGTACAAATATTGCTTGTGGCTTTGTCTCTTCTTATATGTTGTTCCCTAGTTTGTAATGATAATCTATATGCTTTATTTCCATGTCTATCAACTGAGACACCTACGATTCTTCCTGGCATAGATCTTTTAAATTCGTCTTTGGTTGCAAAGAAAGCTGCATGAGGGCCGCCGTAACCCATTGGAATTCCAAATCTTTGAGAACTTCCTATGGCTATATCTGCTCCTAGTTCTCTTGGGGTTTTTAACTTAGCAAGCGCTAATAAATCGCAAGCTAATATTGCTTTACCATTTCTTTTATGTATTTTACTAATAGGTTCGCTAGGATCTTTTATATCCCCCAATGTTCCTGGATATTGTAGTATACCACAAACCAAATCTTCTTTTAATTGATTCAATACTTTATCTTCATCACCAACAAGTACTTTTAATCCCATTGGTTCAGCTCTTGTTCGAATTACATCAATCGTTTGTGGATGACAATTTTCTGAGATAAAAACTAAATTACTATCCTTTTTATTTAATCTATGACTTAATCCCATAGCTTCTGCAGCAGCTGTTCCTTCATCTAATAAAGACGCATTTGCGATATCCATTCCTGTAAAATCAACAATCATTTGTTGGAAATTAAGTAGCATTTCCAGTCTTCCTTGAGCTACTTCTGGCTGATATGGAGTGTAAGAAGTGTACCAACCTGGATTTTCTAAAATATTTCTTAAAATTACATATGGCGTGTAAGTGCCATAATAACCCATTCCTATAAAGTTTGAATAAATATGATTTTTTTTTGAGATTGCTTTTAATTTTCTTAAAGCTTCATATTCTGAATTAGATTCACCAATATTCAATTCATCTTTTAATTGTATCTTTTCTGGAACTGTGCTTTTAATCAAATCATCTAAAGATTTATAATTAAGTTTCTTAAGCATTTTGATTTGATCTTCATCTGAAGATCCAATATGTCTTTTTAAAAAATCTTTTTGGGAATCATGTAACATTAACTGGCGCTCTCCTTTGCAAATTTATCATACTCATCTTTATTCATTAGACTGTCTAATTCAGCTTTGTCTTTCATTTTAAGTTTAAAAAACCAGGCAGAACCCTCTGGATCTTCGTTAATTTTAGAAGGATCATCAACAATAGATTGATTTGTATCTACTACCTCACCACTGATTGGAGTGTATACATCACTAGCAGCTTTTGTAGATTCAACAACTCCTGCTGTACCGTCTTTTTCAACACTAGCTCCTTTTTCAGGAAGTTCCGCAAATACAATATCTCCAAGCATTTCTGCTGCGTGCTTTGTGATACCTATTGTGGCTATATCACCCTCTAAAGTAATCCATTCATGCTCTTTCGAAAATTTTACATCGCTCATTTATTAGCTCCTTTCACATAACTTTTTTTATAAAACGGCAATCCACAAATGTTTGCTGGATGCTTTTTACCTCTTACCTCCAAAAAAATTTTTGTATCTTTTTTTGAAAATTCATTTTCCACATATCCCATTGCAACTGGACCATTGACACTTGGACCAAATGTTCCACTTGTTATCTCACCAATATGCAAATCTGATTGATTAAATATCTTAGTTTTTTCTCTAGCAATTATTCTTCCTTCTGGTTTTATGCCCACTCTAATTTTGCTAACACCATCGGTTAATTGTTTATTAATTATATTTGATCCAATAAAATTTCCTTTGGAAACTCGATCTTTAGAAATTGCCCATTTGAGATTTGCCTCTACTGGTGTTTTATCTTTATCTAGTTCATGACCATATAAACATAAACCTGCCTCTAGTCTAAGGGTATCTCTAGCACCTAGGCCAATTAATTTTGCACCTTTTTCAATTAATTTTTTCGTAAAACCCTCTGCACAATTGTTTGGTAAAGAAATTTCAAATCCATCCTCTCCAGTATAACCTGATCGTGTAATATAAATTTTTTGCTCCTGAAAAAAAAACCAATTCCCAGACATAAAACTTAAATCCTCTACTCCATTTATTATATCACTTAAAATTCTAACAGATTTTGGTCCTTGAATTGCAATTAAAGATCTTTCATTATCTAATAACATTTCATATTTGTTGTTTAATAATCTGCTTAAAATTTTAAAATCATTTTCTTTACAAGCAGCATTTAGAATAATTAAAAAACCTTTTTCAATTTTGGTTATAATCAGATCATCATAAATTCCAGCTTCATCATTCATTAAAAAACTGTATTTTGAATGGTTCAGATTCAAATTTTTTAAATTTAATGGAAAAATTTTCTCCAAATCCTCAATTAAATTATCATCTCCATAAATAAATAATTGACCCATGTGAGAAACATCAAAAATACCTGAATGACTTCTTGTAAATTTATGCTCTTCTACAATTCCTTCTGGGTACTGAATAGGCATTTGATATCCAGCAAATTCAACAAACTTAGCCTTACTGTCTTGATGAAGTTGATATAAAGATGTTTTTTTTGTTTCCATATTAACTCTTAATACCCATCTGTATATTTGCCTGAGAGTTTTGCTCCTTCGGCGAGAATTTAATCTCTTTCCAGAGTTAATATGCTACGGTCCTTTTTGCCTGAGAGATTCCTGGGTGGTTGCTCCTTCGGCGCTACGGTATTTTGTAGTCTCTCCCGTAAATAGATATTCTTATAACTATCTATAAATGTCAATTAGAAACGTTTTTTTTACCCCTATTTAATAGTGTATAAAACTGTAATAATACAGCAGATAGAATTATTGCTCCTCCAATTAATCCAAAAGTTGAGGGTCTTTCACTTACAAATAGAAATGCCCAGATAGGTCCTAATACGGATTCAGATAACATAATTATTCCTACCATTGCAGATGGGGTAGTTCTTGCTCCAATAGTTATGAATATAAACCCAAAACCAACTTGAAAAAATCCAGCTAAGAAACCTAAAAAGATATCATTTAGTGAAATCATTATCTTGGTTGAAAGTAAAAATCCAATTAAGCAAGAACTAATACCAGCTATAAATTGTGCAGGCACCATATCTACAGTTGGAAATTTCCTTACAATCATAATTAAAACAGCAAATGTTATAGGCATTGTGAAGGCAGCAAGATTTCCAGATAATTCACCTGGTGTTAATGAATTTCCGACCATTATTAAAACTCCAGTCATAGCTAAAATTATAGAAATTAAAGTAATTGTATTAATTTTTTCTTTCAAAAAAAAATAACCGAATATTGCAAGAAATAAAATTTGTAGAGATATTATAAAATTAGTATTAGCTACTGTAGTGTTATACATCGCAAAAACATAACCACAGAAACCAAAAGACAATATAATTCCACCTAAAAAACCTGGCAAACCAGAATCATAAAATGCTTTAAAAATTTCTTTTTTATAACTAAATGTTAAAAAAGCTAGCACAGTGAGAGAAAAAAACAAAGATCTCCAAAATAAGATTTGCCATAATGTTGCTCCCTCAAAAGATTTTACAATTAATCCACCAAAGCTTAAACTTAAAGCACCCAAAAATATCAATAAAGGTCCTGGTAAATTTCTAATTATATTCATTTTAATTGTGAAATTAAATTTTGAGTTTCCATTTCATACAACTTAAATAAAGTTTCTGCATCTGATAATTCAATTTCTTGAAATTTTATTTTTGATCCTGGTGATAATTGTACTAATTTGTCATAGTCTGAGCTAATAACAACTCCAATTTTAGGATATCCACCAATCGTACCGTGATCTGATAACATTATAATTGGATTTCCATCGGCAGGAACTTGTATTACTCCTTTGATTAATCCCTCGGATCTTATATTTGTATCAACAATATTTTCAATTTTTTGACCCTCAAGTCGCATTCCCATTCGGTCAGATAATTTTGAAACTGTAAACTCTTTATTAAAAAATATCTTTTTCCCCTCATCAGAGAAATAATTAAAATTGGTCCCTTTGATTACCCTTATTCTTTCAATTCGTGTATTAATATAATTCAATTTTTTTTTAACTTGGTTTGAATTAATATTTAAAATATCTAACTTTTGGTTATCTCCTAATTTTTTTCCGTTATTAGAACCAATATTTGCCTTTGTATTAACTGAACAACTTCCCCATTGAAATTTTAAATTAAATTCACCATTTATTGCTAAATAACCATAAACAGATTTATTGGTTGATATCACATCAATCTGATCTCCATCTTCAATAATATAGTTTTCATAACAATTTCCTTGTATTTCTTTTTCCTTTTTAATTATTTTAAATATTACATCTCCCGTAATAACAAAACTAATCTTCTCTCCCCTATACTTTATTAAAGGTCCTTGATAAGCAAACTCAATGACTGGTTTATTGATTTTGTTACCCAGCAAACTATTCGATAATAAATAATTTCTTTTATCCATTGCACCGCTAAAGGGTATGCCAATATGATAAAGGTTATTTCTACCTTCGTCTTGAAACGTAGTGTTAATTCCAGCTCTAATTATTTCAAAAAAACTATTCATTATAATTTTTGTAATTCTCGAATGATATTTGTTTAAAGATAACAATATCTCCCGGAGAAACTAAGTTTGGATTTTCTGTTTTTGAGCTATCAAATATTTCTTTTGGTGTGTTTCCAATTATATTCCATCCACCTGGGCTTTCAAAAGTATAGACATTGGCAAATTGTTCAGTTAGTCCTACTGAGCCTTTTGGAACTTTAACTCTTGGAGTTTCTAGTCGATTAGCTCTTAGACTCTTATCAAGATCACCTAAAAATGGCATTCCAGCAATAAAACCTGTCATATAACAAAAATATTCTTTATTAAAAAAATTTTCATAAATTTTTTCTCTTTTTAAAGAGAGTTTTTCCTCCAATCTTTTAATGTCTAATGAAAAATCATCAGTACAACAAATCGGTATTTCTATTTTTTTCGGAAATTCTGATATGCTGTCATTAACATCCAAGTTTTCAATCTTTTTTTTTATTTCTTTAAAATGAGTTTTTTTAAGATCAAAAGAAATAATAAGTTTATTATAGGATGGAGTTAAATTTATTATTCCTTGAATTTCTTTTTTTTTGACGCTCCTAAAATATTTAATTACTTTTGAATTTGTTTCTTTATTTACTTCTGTACCAAAATCACAATACAAAGCTGCGTCACCAAGATTTGATATATTTTTTATCATCACATGTTATACTTCAAGAATTATTACTATGGAAATTAATATCAATTGCGATTTAGGTGAAAAATCAAAACACCATTCAAATAAACATGATCCCGATTTACTTGAAATAGTAAATTCGGCAAATATTGCATGTGGCTATCATGCTGGGGATGAAGAAACAATGAATCAGGTTGTACAAATATCTCAAAAAAATGGAGTTAGTATTGGAGCACATCCATCTTTCAATGATCCTGAAAATTTTGGAAGAGAAAGAATGAATTTATCCTCAAACGAAATAAAAAAACTGTTAATTGATCAATATGAATTACTCCAAAAAATAGCTTCAAATCATGGTGATAAAGTTACCCATATAAAACCTCATGGTGCTTTAAATAATATGGCATGTGAAGATTTAGAACTTTCGACAACGATTGCTAAAGTTATAAATGGAATTGATAAAGATTTGATTTATCTAGTTCCTACAGGGTCAAAAATGGAAGAGGCTGCAAAAAAATTCAATATGAAAATTGCATGTGAAATTTTTGCTGATAGAAATTATGAGGATAATGGAAATTTGGTTTCTCGAAAAAAATCACACGCCTTAATAACTGACCCAATAGAAGCAAAAAAGCATGTTTTAAAGATGGTTAAAACGCAGGCTATTAATTGTCACAGTGGGAAACAGATACCTTGTGAAATTGACTCTATATGCATACATGGAGATAACTTAAGTTCGTTAACAACAGCAAAATCGATTAGAGATAACTTGTTGGAAAACAAATTTGAATTAAAACCTTTAAACAAAATGGAGAAATTTATTTAGAAATGAAAAAAATTATTTTAACACTGTTTATTACTTTGATGTTAACAGGTAACTCTCATGCAGCTGGATCTTCCTCAAGTTCAAGTTCCAGTTCAAATTATGATAAAGCTGTAAAATTAATTAAATCTGCAAAAAAATATGAGCAAAAAGAAAAAACTGATAAAGCAAAAAAAAATTATGAAAAAGCTCAAAAACTTTTAATAAAATCTAATGATAAAAATCCAAATAATGCTGATGCGCTTAATTACCTTGGTTTCACAACAAGAAAACTAGGAGACTATGAAAATGGAGAAAAATATTATCTTCAAGGTCTTGCTATCAACCCAAACCATAATGGAATTAATGAGTACCTAGGAGAGCTTTATGTAGTGACAGATAGAATTGATCTCGCAAAAGAGAGATTGAAAGTTTTAGAAAGCTGCAACTGTGAAGAATATAATGAGCTTAAAGATATAATATCAGGAGTAAAAAAATCTAAATATTAAAATAGTTCATGTTTAAAAAAACAATATTTTTTTTGTCATTTTTTTTAATATGCCTCATAAATAATAATTCATACGCGAATTCTCAAGGTTATAGAGATGAGCTTCCAGACTTACAAAGACTTACGGATTTAACTATTGGAATTAAAAGAATAAACAAGGGATTAAAGTATGAGTCAAAAGGTAAGTTTAAAAAAGCGAATAAAATGTACAAAGAATCTATAGATTTTCTTTTAGAGGCTAACAAGAACCAAAATATTGATCCTAATATATTTTTATATTTAGGTTTTGCATATAATAAATTAAAAAATTTTGAAAATGCTAAAATATACTATCTCCTGGGCTTAAGTTTAGAGCCAAAAAACAAATATATTAATAAATACTTGGGGCAATTATACTTGACACAAAATAAAACAAATCTTGCAAAAGAGCGATTAGAAGTGTTGAAAGATTGTAATTGTAATGAATATTTTGTTCTAAAAGATTTGATTAATAAATATTAATTATAATTTTTTACCATTTGCTCTGGTAAAAACAGGGCAATTTCTGGAAACACAACTACTAAAATAACTGCGAGTATCATAAGTAAAAACAAAGGGAATGCGCTTTTGGCAATATACCCCATGTCTCTATTGGCCATACCCTGTAATACAAAAAGGTTAAAACCAACAGGAGGAGTTATTTGAGCCATTTCAACAACAATTACCAAAAAAATTCCAAACCAAATCATATCAAATCCTGCTTGACGAATCATTGGTTCAATTATTGCCATTGTAAGTACTACAGCAGATATACCGTCTAGAAACATTCCTAAAATTATATAAAAAATCGTTAAGACCAAAATTAAAACATAAGGTGATAAATCCATACTTTGAATCCAAATTGCTAAATTTCTAGGTAATCCTGTAAAACCCATAGCTAAAGATAAAAAAGTAGATCCAGCTAATATAAAAGCAATCATGCAGGATGTTTTTGTTGCACCTAATAAAGAAGATTTGAAAGTATCAAAAGTTAAGCTTTTTTGAAAATAAGATAAAATTAATGCACCTACCACCCCTAGTGATGCGGCCTCAGTTGCAGTTGCTATACCAGTGTATATTGATCCAATTACACCCAAAATCAATAATATTACTGGTAAGAGTTGTCCTGATCTTTTAACTTTTTCTAAAAATGAATATTCTTCAAGAATTTTTGGCATATCTTTTTTATTAATTAAAGACCAAATAACTACATAAGACATAAATATAAGTGCAATCATTATTCCTGGAATAATTCCAGCTATAAATAATTTTGCTATGGACTCTTGAACGGCTACACCATAAATGATTAAAATAATTGATGGTGGTATCAATAAACCAAGAGTCCCTGACCCAGCCAAGCTCCCAAGTAAAATTTTTTCAGGATAATTTCTTTTTCTTAATTCAGGAATAGACATTTTACCTACTGTAGCAACAGTTGCAGCAGAAGAGCCGGATATTGCAGCAAATAGAGCACAACCAACAACATTAACATGTATCAGGCCTCCTGGTAATTTTTGCATCCAGGGTGATAAACCTTTAAATAGGTTTTCAGAAAGTTTAGTCCTAAACAAAATTTCTCCCATCCAAACAAAAAGCGGTAAAGCAGTCAAAGTCCAAGAGGATGATGTTCCCCAAATTGTTGTTGCCATGGCATCACCAACTGGTCTAGATGTAAATAACATCATACCAATAGCAGATACTCCAATCATACTAAGTGCTACCCAAATACCTGAACCTAAAAAAAATAATAAAACACTTATAAAAAAAATTGTTAAAAATATTTCTGTCATTTAATTCTTTCTAAATATTAGAATTAGCTGATGAAAAACACTTATAAAGAATATTGCTGATCCAATTGCTACACTAGTTTGTGGTATCCAAATTAAAATTTCATCCGCACCTTCACTTCTCTCTTGAAATTTATAGGAAATGATTAGCATCTTGATAAAATAAAATGCCAGATATCCTGAAAAAAAACTAGCTATACTTAAACACCAGGTTTCAATTATTCTTTTTTTTAATCCTGATAATTTTTCTAGAAAAAGAGTTATTCTAATATGACCACCTTCAACAAACGTATAAGCTAATGCAAAAAAAGATGCTGAAGCCATACAATAACCAGAGTATTCCGCAAGTCCTCTTATATAAAAACCAAAAATTCTAGATGAAATACCGATGAGAATAAAAACTGCTACTAAGATTAAAAATATTGCAGCTATATAACCAGAAAATCTGTAAAGTTTATTTAAGTTTTTATCTAAAGACTCCAGCATGATAATTTAAGGCCACTTAAAAATTTAATATAAGTGGCCTTAGTAAAATATTTGATTATTTATAAGCTGATAAAACTGCAGCACCTCTTGATCCAGCTTTTTGAGACCATTCCTTAGCCATCGTCTCTCCAACTTTTTCAAAATGAGCTTGCAAAGATGAATTTACTTTACCTACTACCATTCCAGCATCAGCCAAAGCTTTTTTATCACTTACATTTCCTTGTTTTGATAACTGCCATCCTTTTCTTTCTGCTAAAGCTGCCTGTTTCATAACTAAATCTTGTGTAGCCTTATCTAAATTATTCCAAGCATCTTTATTAACAATTATCATATTTTTTGGAAACCATGCTGCAATATCATAAAAATATTTCACACCATTTTCCCAAATTTTAGAATTTTTACCTGTAGTTGGTGATGTGATCATACTTTCAACAGCGCCCGTAGAAAATGCCTGACTAATTTCAGCAGCTTCTATCTTTGTTGGTGCCATTCCTGTTAATTCAGCGATTCTAATTGTAGCTGAATTATATGCTCTAAATTTTAATCCTTTTAGATCATTAACAGAATTAATTTCTTTTTTACTATACAAACCTTGTGCTGGCCAAGGTACAGCATATAAAAAAACTAAACCCTTCTCATCTAATCCTTTTACTATTTCTGCTTTAGACGCTTTGTATAAATTTAAAGCATCTGAATAAGATGAAGCTAAGAACGGTTGAGAATCAATTTCTAATAATGGATCTTCTTTTCCTAAAGCTGACATAAATCTTTCACCGATTTGAGCTTGACCGGTCCTAACAGCTCTAAAAATTTCCCCACCTTTAAACAACGAACCACCTGGGTGAGTTACAATAGTTAGTTTTCCTCCGCTTTTCTCAGTTACATTTTTTGCAAATTCAGCAGCATTTGCTGAGTGAAAATTTCCAGCTCCGTATGCTAGAGCCATATCCCACTTTTCTGCAATCGCAACGTTTACTGAAAAAATAAGAGATGCTAAAACACCAAAAAAATATTTTGTGATTTTCATAATTACTCCTTTTTTTAAAAACCATTTCATATTGTATTAAATAATTAATCAATAAAAAAAAAACACTACTTTTGATTGAATTATTAAAAATTTCTAATAGAATAATCTCATTTTGTTAGAAGAAACTCTCATATTACTACAAATCATTTTTATAGATATAATATTAGCTGCCGATAACGCAATTATCATAGGTCTAATTGCTGCAAATTTTGTTCCAAAAAATAGAAAGCTAATCATTTTTTGGGGTGTGGTTGGAGCTTTAATTTTTAAAGTCTTATTTGCTATTTTTGCAACCTATCTCTTTCAATTTTATTGGATTAAGATTATTGGAGGTCTTTTACTTATATGGATAGTCAATGATCTTAGGAAAGATCTATTTGAATTAAAAAAAGTTAGATCACCAAAATATGTTTCACAAGAACCATCTTTTATTAAAAGTATTTACAAAGTTCTTTTTGCAGATATCACAATTAGTTTTGATAACGTAATCGGGGTTGTTGGTGCTTCAAAAGGTAATTTTGGTTTCATGATGTTTGGACTAATATTATCTGTTATTTTAACAGGTGCTTTAGCAACTTATCTAGCTAATTATATACAAAAACATTTATGGATAGCTTATGTTGGTTTAGGATTTATTTTACTTGTCGCATTACAATTAATTATTGGTGGATTAAATGATTACGGAGTTTTATCTATCAATGAAACATTTAAACAATACTTTTAAAATTTCAATAATTTGCCACTTAAACACTTACTAATTTTGTTTTTTATAGCTGTTGCTCACGGGAGTGCATTTCCTTTTACAAAATTAGTTTTAAATGACTCTGTTCCTCCAATTCTTATGGCATCACTTAGAATGGGGTTAGTATTGTTAATATTAATACCTTTTTGGAAGTTTAAAATACCAGATAAAAGATACATGCCATCTCTAATAGCTTTCTCAATATCTATGGGTGTCATGGTTTATGTGTTTATGACTCTCGCGTTATACTATTCTTCAATTATTTCACCTGTGATTGTAGGTTCTCAATTAGCAATACCTTTCGGGATTCTCGCTAGTGCATTTATGTTGAATGAAAATATAAGCTCAAAAAAATGGTTTTTTATATTTTCTTCTTTTATAGGAATATTGATAATATTTTTCGATCCAAAATTAGTTGATAATTTTTTAGGATTATTTTTTGCAAGTCTAATGGCATTGGCATTTGCTTTTGCACAAGTTTTTTCAAGACAATTAAGGGATTTGGATATCAGTCTTACTAATGCTTTTACTGGTTTATTTGGTTTTATAATTTTAATAGTTTTATCGTTTTTAATTGAAGGTAACACCTTATCAACTATTAAATCTATAAGTCTTAATTCTTGGATTTTAATATCTTATCAAGCAATTGTAGTTTCTTTGGGCGCTCACCTAATGATGTTTTATTTATATAAGTTTTATACTGTAGGACAAATCTTTCCCTCATATTCTTTATTCCCAATATTCGGAATAGCTCTTAGCTACTTAATATTTGGTGAAGTTCCAACTATTTTGTTCATATTGGGTGGAATTATTGTTATAGGCTCTGTCTTTTTGCTTCATAAAATAAGATAATTTATCCATTGAAAAATATTATTAATCATAATTAAATCATCTTTTTATAAATTGTTAACAATAAGAAGGAAAATAATGAAAAAACTATTTATTGCTGCTTTTATATTCGTCTCTACTTTTACAGCGAATACATTTGCAGAAGTTAAAATGGGAGTAATTTTAGGATTTACTGGTCCTATTGAATCTCTTACACCAGCTATGGCGGCATCTGCTGAGCTTGCTTTTAAAGAAGCTTCTGATTCAGGTTCGCTATTAGGTGGAGAAACTATTTCGGTAATAAGAGCAGATTCAACTTGTGTAGATTCAGCAGCAGCTACTGCAGCAGCTGAAGGGGTTATTTCACAAGGTGTGGCTGCTATTATGGGTGCTGACTGTTCAGGTGTAACTGGAGCAATAGCTTCAAACGTTGCTGTACCAAATGGTGTAGTAATGATTTCACCATCAGCTACATCACCAGGATTAACTACTTTAGATGATAAAGGGTATTTCTTTAGAACTGCTCCATCAGATGCTAGAGGTGGTCAAATTTTAGCTGATATTACTAAAGATAGAAAAGTTAAAAGTGTTGCAATCACTTATACTAACAATGACTACGGAAAAGGTTTAGCAGATGTTTACAAAGCAGCTGTTGAAGCTCATGGTATCAAAGTAACTGCAGTAACTGCTCACGAAGATGGTAAAGCAGACTACTCTTCTGAAGTAGCAACTCTTGCTTCAGCAGGTGGTGATGCAGTAGCTGTAATTGGTTACCTAGACCAAGGTGGTAAAGGAATTATCCAAGCTTCTTTAGACTCTGGTGCATTTGATAAATTTATTTTATCTGATGGTATGATCGGTCAATCTTTAGTTGATGCTTTTGGAAAAGACTTGAAAAAATCTTTTGGTTCAATGCCAGGTTCAACTGGTAAAGGTGCTGGAGTATTCGGTAAAGTAGCAAAAGCTGCTGGTATCGATAGCTCAGGTCCTTACACAGGTGAGTCTTATGATGCAGCTGCTTTAATTGTTTTAGCAATGCAAGCAGGTGGATCAGCTGATAGAGCATCAATTGCAAAAAATGTGATGGATGTTGCTAACGGTCCTGGAACAAAAATCTACCCAGGTGAACTTAAAAAAGGTTTAGATTTATTAGCTAAAGGTAAAAAAGTTGATTATGAAGGTGCAACTGGAGTTACTTTTACTAGCGTCGGTGAAGCTGAAGGTTCTTTCTTAGAACAAGAAATCAAAGGCGGAAAATTCAAAACTAAAAAACAAAGATAATTTATCTTAAAATTTAAACCCCCAGCATTAATTTGTTGGGGGTTTTTTTTTAAAAAAAAAAATATTTATCTGCCATATATAAAGCCCAAGCTATTGCGGCACCTGTTATAATATATTTCATAATGACTATTTTATTTCTATTTTTTCAGGAAGTATACCTTTTGGTCGATATCTCATAATAAGTAATAGACCAATTCCCATCATCAAAAATCTAAAATAAGGTACACTCTCAATTAAATGAATTTTTAAAGCGTGTGTATCATCTAAACCTGCTGTTGTTAAATTTACTAAATATAATCCTATAGGTGCTGCTTCTATCCATAAAAACCAAACTGCAAAACCTCCAAGAATCGCACCAAAATTATTCCCACTTCCTCCAACTATGACCATAACCCAGATTAGAAAAGTGTATCTCATTGGTCTGTAACTTCCTGGAGTAAATAATCCATCTTGAGTTACTAACATTGCTCCTGCAATTCCAACAATGGCTGAACCTAAAACAAATATTAAGAGATGTTGCTTAACAACATTTTTACCCATAGCGTTAGCCGCTTCTTCATTATCTCTTATAGCTCTCATCATTCTTCCCCAGGGGGAATAAAGAGCTTTTTGAGTTAAAATTAAAAGAATGATCACAACTACTAAGAATAGTCCTGAATAACAAAGTTTTACAAAAACTGATGATCCTTCAATTACAAATTGATTAAGAGCAGCTTGTCTTTCAGCAAAATCTGAAATTAAATTTAATTTACTTGAGTTAAATTTTTCAACTAAATTTATAAACCAATCTGTTTGTTGTAAATTCACCTCGTAGGGTGCAGGACGCTTTAATCCAATTACATTTTTAACTCCCCTTGTCAGCCAATCTTCGTGTTTAATAATTGCAATTACAATTTCAGATATTAATAAGGTTGCTATCGCTAAGTAATCTGCTCTTAAACCTAAGGCAACTTTACCTATAACAAATGCTAATCCACCAGCAAACAAAGCTCCAACTATCCAAGAAAAAATAATTGGCAGACCAAGTCCACCCAAAAAACCTGTTTTTGCAGGATCTACCTCTTCGATTGCCTCAATGCCAGGCTCAGATACAAATCGTATTATTATAATTCCTAAGATGATAATAGAAGCAATAATATAAGTTCTTGTTTTCGATTTTTCATATTTCTTTAAAACATATCTAACAGCCAATACCATTCCTATAATAAGAAACAGGCTGAATAAAATATTCGAACCACCTACACTCCAAGCTTCTTGAACAGGATTAACAGAAATTAAAACTGCTGCCAAACCACCTAAAGCTGTATATCCCATTATCCCAAAGTTAATTAGGCCAGCATAGCCCCATTGAATATTAGCACCCATTGTCATTACAGCTGAAATCAAGCAAAGATTAAATATTGATAAAGCAATATTCCAGGATTGAAATATTCCTACAAGGATAATTAACCCTATCATTATACTGTAAGCCGCTATTACATTTAAATTTTTTCTCACAATACCTTCCCTTTAAATATTCCTGATGGTCGATAGAGTAATACGATAACTAATATTGAAAAAGACACAGCAAATTTATAATCAGTTGAAAGTAATTGAACTAAACCACCAGGTTCCATACTTTCAGGTAAAACATACATGAAAAATTTTCTGTATGCATATGTTAATAATATTTCGGAAAAGGCAATTACATATCCTCCTAAAAATGCTCCAAATGGATTACCAATTCCACCTACAATAGCAGCGGCAAATATTGGAAGCATGTTATTAAAATATGTGAATGGTTTAAAACTTTTATCTAAACCGTATAGAGCGCCACCAATTGTAGCTAGAATACCTGCTATAATCCAAGTTATCATGACTATTTTTTTTGGATCAATGCCTGATAATAATGCCAAGTCTTCATTATCAGAATATGCTCTCATACTTTTGCCTGTTTTGGTTTTATTTAAAAACCAAAAAAGAGATGAAACTAAAATTAATGTTACAATAATAGTTAAGACTTGAGTTGATTTTATCGCAAGACCCTCATTTAATCCCGTAATCTCCTTAAATTCACCAGCCTTAATTAAAAATTTTTCTCCATCAAAAAATCTTCTATCAGAAGGTCCAATTATTATACGAACCACAGCCTGAGTAACAAACATTACTCCAATACTTACCATCGCTAATTGTACAGGGGGACTTTTATTAACCCGGTAATATTTAAAGACAAATTTATCTATCAGCAGCATATAACCAATCATAAAAATAATTGCAAAAGGAATTGCTAAAAGAGCTGTAGGCAAAACTCCAAGACTGACTCCTAAAGACTTAAAATACCAAGTAAATAGAATTGTAAACATTGTTCCAAAAGACATCATGTCCCCAGTAGCAAAGTTTGCAAATCGTAAAATTCCATAAATTAAAGTCACAAAAATTGCACCAAGGGCTAATTGAGATCCATATGCTAAAGCAGGAACAAAAATATAATTTAATAAAAGTATTATTGCGTTTACAAAATCCATATTAACCACCTAGAAAAGAGCTTCTTACTCTTTGATCTGCTAATAATTCTTTTCCAGTACCAGAATAACGATTCTCACCTGTCACCAAAACATAGCCTCTATCAGAAATATTTAATGCCTGCTTAGCATTTTGTTCAACCATTAAAATTGCTACATTAGTTCTTTTTACTTTAATTATATGATCAAATAATTCATCCATCACAATAGGAGAAACACCTGCTGTCGGTTCATCCAACATTAATACAGAAGGCTTAATCATAAGTGCTCTACCTAATGCAACTTGTTGTCTTTGCCCTCCAGATAATTCACCAACCAATTGATTTCTTTTTTCTTTAAGAATTGGAAATAAATCAAAAATTTCATCTATGATCTCTTTAAATTCATTATTGATTAAAAAAGCACCCATTTCTAAATTTTCTTCAACAGTCATGCCTGCAAAAACATTTTTTGTTTGAGGTACAAACGAAATACCTTCCTTTACTCTATCTTGAGGTGAAAGGTTTGAAATATCCTTGCCATTAATAACTACTGATCCAGATTTTAGATTTAACAAACCTAACATTGCTTTCATTGCCGTAGATTTTCCAGCTCCATTAGGTCCAAGAATTGATACTATTTCTCCTCTATCAACATTTACAGAACATGAATTAATTATATCTGGACCATTTCCATAACCACCAGTCATTTTATTACCTTCAAAAAATGCCATACTTAATTATCCTTTAGCTTTGAACCTCTGCCTAAATAACTTTCAATAACTTTTTCATCTTTTTTTGCATCCTCGACTGAACCTTCAAATAGAACTGACCCCTCTGCCATAACTATTACTGGATCACATAATCTTCCAATGAAATCCATGTCATGCTCAATCATACAAAACGTATAACCTTTTTCTTTATTTAATTTTTCTATAGCTGTTCCAAGATCCTTTAATAAAGTTCTGTTAACACCTGCTCCCACTTCATCCAATAAAACTAGCTTTGCATCGACCATCATCGTTCTACCTAATTCTAATAATTTTTTTTGCCCTCCAGATAAATTTCCTGCTAATTCATTAGAGAGATGTCCTAAATTTAAAAATTCAACAACTTCTTTTGCTTTTTCTTTAATCAGCTGTTCTTCTCTAGCAACCAATGATGGTTTTAAAAAAGTGTTCATTAATTTTTC
>CACGKH010000010.1 GCA_902573585.1 uncultured Pelagibacteraceae bacterium | reverse complement strand
ATCTAAAGTAATAATTTGTGGAGTTGGTAAGAGTGGAATCATAGCTTCAAAAATCTCAGCAACATTATCATCAGTTGGAACACCTTCTTTTCCAATATCAGCAAATGATTGTTCTCATGGAGATTTGGGTAGAATATCAAAAGATGATGTTTTGATACTAATAAGTTATTCTGGAAATACCTCTGAATTAAAAAATATTATTAAGTATGCTAAATCAAATAAAATATTGAGACCTTCTGTTGTTTATTCAGTGGATGATGGGTTTTCAACAACCTTCATGACGCTATTAAATAGACTGCCAATGTTTCCTTTATATTATTCAGGAAAAACAAAATTTATGCCGATACACTGCTCGGATTTAACTGACGTAATTTTGTTTACCTTATCAAATAATATAAATTCAAACATAATAGAATGTGTTGGACCTGAAATAATCAATTTTAAAGAAATTTTGAAAAAATTATTAAAACTCATAAATAAAAGAAGAATATTATTTCCTATGCCATTACCAATAGCAAATATTTCAGCTCAAATTTTTCAATTAATGCCAAGTCCTTTGTTAACCGTGGATCAGTTGCGACTTCTAAAGTATGATAATATTTCATCTAAAAAATATAAAACTAATTTTGACATCGGTGTTCCAAGTATTCGTTATTTCGATAAAGAAGTTAAGAAATATTCATTTATGTGGAGGGACGGTGGACAATTTTCTTTAGAAAAGTATAATATAGAAGATAAATCAAATGATCAAAACGGTTAAAGTTTTTAAGCAGATTTAATTTTTTTTTCAATAAATTCTGGAACTTCATCTTTCGTAGAAACATCATCTTTTTTACCTTTAGGTTGATAGGCATATAGTAGATGTAACTTACAGTAAGAAAAATCTTTAAGTGAGGATCTTCCACAAAAGTAAAAGCTTTTTTCATTAGGATGACCAATAGGCCATTTGCATGAATTTTCATCTAACTCTTCTAGTTGTTTTGGGTTTTCAGGTTCAAAATCTTTTTCAATAATTAAAGATTTAAATTTGCTTCTTCTTCCTTTTTTTGATTTTATATTCTTTTCAACAAGCGTATTTTCAAAACTTTTATTTGATGTTGCAGTTCGGGTCTTAATTTTAGCAGACAAATTAAGTCTATGTGCTTTTCCAATAACTGCATTTCTGCTGATGCCACCTATAATCTCAGCAATTTGACTGGCAGTGTTTCCTTTGCCCCATAATTCTTTTAACTTTGTAACTTTTTCTTCAGTCCAGCTCATATTTAACTATATATAGTGTTTTAATTTATAATTAATACAATATAGTGATATTGTTTTGAAATAAACAAGTAATTTATTAGGTTTATTCACATTTTTTATAAAATAATAAAATAACTTACTGTTCAATCATGACTTGTATCTAATAACCTAAATTTATAGAAGCAGTTATAATATTTATTAAATAATTATGAGTCACTTAGCAAAAAATTATAATAGAAAAAAAATCTCATTTAGATATGGCAAGGGAAGTTATCTCTTTAGTACGAACGGCAAAAAGTACTTAGATTTCGTGCAAGGTATTGCTGTTAATTCCTTAGGCCACTCCCATCCCAAGCTAGTTAGAACAATTAATCTTCAAGCAAAAAAACTATGGCATGTTTCCAACGCGTTTCAAATCCCTGAAGGAGAGGAATTAGCAAATAAGATAGCAAAAAAAACTTTCGCAAATTATATAATGTTTCAAAATAGTGGGGCAGAAGCAACCGAAGCAGCTATTAAAATTGCTAGAAGATATTTTTATTCGATAGGCAAGCCACAAAAAAATAGAATTCTTTGTGTAAAAAATTCTTTCCACGGAAGAACGCTGGCTGCAATTCATGCTAGTGGTTCAAAAAAAATGATTGAAGGTTTTGGCCCAAAAGTGGGAGGATTTGATCATTTTAAATTTGGGGATCATAAAGATTTGAAAAAGAAGATCACTAAAAGAACTGCAGCTATTATGGTTGAGACAATTATGGGAGAAGGCGGAATAAAAACAATACCCGACTGGTGTTTAAAAGCGCTTAGAAAAATATGCAATAAAAAAAATATTTTGCTAATAATAGATGAAGTGCAGTGTGGAATAGGTAGAACAGGTGATTTTTTTGCATTTGAAAAATCAAAAATAAAACCAGATATAGTGCCCATAGCAAAAGGAATTGGTGGTGGTTTTCCAATAGGTGCAGTGTTGATGAATAAAAAAGTAGCATCAGCAATGACACCTGGTACGCATGGCTCTACATTTGGAGGGAATCCATTAGCGATGAAGGTTGGAAGCACAGTACTAGATATCGTCTCGAGTAAAAAATTTTTAAATAATGTAAAAAAAAATTCTCAATATTTTCATAATAAATTAGATAAAATTAAAAAGACCTTTCCAAGAATAATAAAAGAGGTTCGAGGAAGAGGTTTTTTGATTGGTTTACAACTCCATGGTGATCAGGCGAAATTTATAGAAAAACTTATGGAGAATAAATTATTAACGATTAGAGCTGCAGAAAATGTCGTTAGAATTTTACCACCTTTAAACGTAAAAAAAGGGGAAATAGATCAAGCTTTAAAAATCATAAATAAAGTTTGTTTGAAATTTTACCAATGAATCATTTTATAAATTTAAAAGACATATCGAAGAATGATTTAAATAAAATTTTATTAGATGCAAAAAAAAGAAAAAAACTTAGAAAAAAATTGAGCACTTTAGAGGTTGATAAAGGAACTCCACTTAAAGGTAAATTACTAATACAAATGTTTGAGAAATCGAGTCTGAGAACTAGATTAAGTTTTTATTTGGCTATCAAACAGCTTGGAGGTGGAACATTAACATTAAGATCTAATGAACTTCATTTGGGTGAAGGAGGAGAGTCACTTGAAGATACAGCAAAAATTTTATCCACTTATGGGGATGGTTTTATGTTACGAACTGACAGTGATCAAAAAGTAGAAAATTTTAAAAAAAATTTAAAAATCCCAATTATAAATGGACTTAGCCCATCTTCTCATCCTACACAAATTTTGTCAGATATTTTCACAATTGAAGAAATTAAGAAAACTCAAATATCAAATTTAAAAATTTGCTGGATTGGAGATAGCAACAATGTTCTTAATAGCTTAATTGCAGCATCTGTAAAATTCGATTTTGAGCTAAATATTGGATGTCCAAAAAATTATCGTCCAAAAAAAAAAATTTTAGATTGGGTTAAAAAAAATAAAAATAAAATTTATTTCTTTAATGAAGCAAAAAAAGCAGCAAGAAATGCAGATGTAATATTTTCTGATAAAGTTATTTCTTTAAATGATAAAGTAAATAAAAAGAAAAAATTATCACATTTTAAAAATTTTAAAATTACTCAAAAACTTATGAAATATGCAAAAAAAGATTGTATATTTCTTCATTGTTTACCAAGAGGATCTGAAGTTGAAGAAAAGGTTTTTTTCAGTAGGCATTCTAAAGTTTGGCAACAAGCCTTGAACAGGGTGCATGTGCAAAAAAGTATTCTAATGTATTGTTTTGGAAAATTAAGGTAATGGCTGAGGGCTATCAGAATTTTGATTTAGATATTTTATTATTGAAGCTCTATCTTTTTCTTTTCTCAAACCAGCATAAGCCATTTTAGTACCTTTAATCCATTTTGATGGTTTTAACAGAAAACCGTTTAGTTCTTCAAAAGTCCAAGCCGATCCATAATCAGCTAGTGCTTTTGAATATTTATAATCATTAACTCCACCTACCTGTCTTCCAACGACATTATATAAAGCAGGCCCAATTTTATTTTCCCCTCCTTTGACTATTGAATGACAAGCAGCACATTTTTTAAAAATCTTTTCGCCACTTGTAACATCTCCAAGAGCCATTAAAGCAGCAATATCAATTTTTTCTTCTACCGCTTCTGTCTGTGAAGCTGAACTACTTGCAACTTGTGCTGTTTCAACAGCGTATCCTGGGATTTTAGGCTTTTCTACATGAAATACTATATCTGATACCTTTCCTATACCAATAACAAGAAGTGCAACCATTAAAATTGCTGCAACTATTTTGTTTATTTCAAAAGAATCCATTTTATAAAAATTTATTTTGAACGTATAACATTATAAATAAAAAATTGCTTATATTATAATGTACAATTTTGCCTCTCTTTATAGTCTAATTAAAAATAAAAAAAACCAATGAAAACATTAATAATTATCCCATCAAGGATGTCAGCAAAGAGATTACCAGGTAAACCATTGCTTAAAATAAACGGTGTTTCTATAATTTCACATGTTTATAAAAAAGCTGTTAAGGCCAATATAGGAGAAGTTTTTGTTGCAGCTGAAGATCAGGAAATTATTGATGATGTAAGATATAATGGTGGTCAAGCAATTTTAACAAGTAATCGTCATGAAACAGGAACAGACAGAATTTATGAGGCATTAGAAAAAATTAATCAAAAAGATGTTGATTTAATAATGAATTTACAAGGGGATGAACCAATGATAGATGCAGCTGATTTGATTAACCTTAATAATCAGATGATAAAAAATAAATCAAAAATAGGAACCATTGCTTCAAATATTTCTGAAACTAAAGTATACGATGATAAAAATATTGTTAAAGTTACAACAAAAGAAACTCTAAACAAATCAAATTTTCCAGAGGCTATTAATTTTTCAAGAAAATTGAAGATAGATACAAAAAACAGCTATTATCATGTTGGAATTTATTGTTATCATTTTGAGACTTTAAAAGATTTTGTAAACTTTAAGCAATCAACAAATGAATTAAAAAATAAATTAGAGCAATTAAGAGCACTTGATAATAATATAAAAATTAATGTTGCTCTAACAAATTCACCTCCAATTGGAGTTGACACAATGGAAGATTATGTGGCTATAAAAAAATTAATGGAATATAAATCGTAATGAAAAAAATTTATTTTCAAGGAACTTTTGGTGCATATTCGCATTTGGCTGCTTTATCTATTGAGCCAGAAGCAGAAATTCATCCTTGTAAAACATTTGATGAATGTTTTTTGAAAGCATCAGAGGACAAAAATTCTAAAATAATAATTCCAGAATCAAATAGAATCACTGGTAATATTGGTATCGAATACTTAATATTTAAATATAGATTAAATATTTATGCTGAATATTTTCAGAAAATAGAACATAATTTGCTGGGTCTTCCAGGAACAAAAATTTCTGATATTAAAGATGTATATTCTCACGCTCAAGCATTGTCCCAATGTTCAAAATTTATTAAGATGAATAATTTGGTAGAACATGTAAGAGCTGACACTGCAGGATCTGCTGAAATGATTTCAAAAAGCAAAGATAGAAAAAAATCTGCTATAGCTTCATCTTTAAGTGCAAAAACTTATGATCTTGAAATAATCAAAAAAAATATTGAAAATGAAAAAGGCAATCTTACAAGATTTTTAGTTATGGGAAAAAATGTTTTGCAACCAGATTTTGGTAATAAAAAATATATAACTTCATTTTTGTTTAAGTTAAAAAGTAAACCTGCTGCTTTGTATCAATCATTAGGTGGATTTGCCATCAACGGGGTAAATTTAACAAAATTACAAAGTTATCCAGAAAAAAATACATTCGACTCCTTTTTTTTCTTATGTGACCTGGATGGGCACATTGAAGATACAAAAGTTCAAAAATCTTTAGAAGAATTGGGTTTACACTGTGAGGATTTTCACGTTCTAGGTGTTTTTGAAGCAGACAAACAAAGAGAAAAATAAACATAATCTTTTCTTGTAGATTAGAAATTATTACTGCTATAATACTTTACGGAGGCTAGAGGTGGGTGCTGCTTGAACCCGACCAGATCTTAACGGAAGCAGTCGTAAAGACAGTTATTCAGGTTCTAGTCTCCTATAATAAACAATGAATAAAAACTCTAAAGTTCTTGCATTAAAATATAGACCAAAAATTTTTGGTGATTTAATAGGACAAGATGTTGTTGCAGATACAATTGTAAATTCAATTAAAACAAATAAAATTCCGAATGCTTATCTTTTTACCGGTATAAGAGGAACAGGAAAAACTACTATTGCAAGAATAATAGCTAAATCACTTAATTGCTCTAATGGCGTTGATAATTTATGTCAAAGTAATCAATGTGATAACTGTGAAGCAATTGCAAATTCAAATCATATTGATGTTTTAGAAATGGATGCTGCAAGTAAAACTGGAGTGGATGATGTAAGAGATTTGATAGAATTTTCAAGATATGGTCCAACCACGTCCAAATATAAAATTTTTATAATTGATGAAGTTCATATGTTAAGCAAACAGGCCTTCAATGCTCTCCTAAAAACTTTAGAAGAACCACCAGAATATTTGAAATTTATTTTTGCAACAACAGAAATAAAAAAAATTCCAATTACAGTAGTCTCAAGATGTCAGAGATTTGATCTATCAAGAATAAAATCATCAGAAATGTTCGAATTTATTAAAAAGATAAAAGAAAAAGAAAATGGAAAAGTTTCAGATGAAGCTTTGAGATTGATAGTAAAAATATCTGAAGGGTCTGTTAGAGATGCTTTGTCATTACTAGATAGAGGATTATTGACTTTAGAAAATGGGAATGAACTAGACCTAACATCTGCGCAGAAAATTTTTGGTCATTTTGACAAATCTAGATTAATAGAAATTTTTGAATTAATTTTAAATGGTAAAGAACAACAGGTTATAGAACATTATAGAAAAATTTATGATCAGGGTATTGAACCAAAAGTATTTATTAATGATTTTTTAGAGCTAATTTACTATTTTAAGAATATAAATTCACTCACACTAGAAAGTACAAATTTTTCATTAAATGATGAAGAATTTATTAAGATTAAAGAAATATCAAATAAAATAGATAATCAGATATTAATATTATTTTGGCAATTTACTATTAGAACGATAGGAGAAATAGATATTGTTTCAAATCAGAATTTATCTATAGAAATGTTTCTAACTAGATTGATTTATATAAGCTCTTTAAAAAATAATGACGAGATTGAAAAAAAAAATGAGACATCAGAACTTTTAGAAAAAAAAACCATTATGTCGGATTTTAAAAATGAAACAATTGATCAAATAAAAAATGTTACTCAAGAAAAAAAAAACAAACCAGAAACTCAAACAGATATTAAAATTGAAGAAAAGTTTATAATTAAATCATTCGATGATCTTTTGCATATTTGTTCATCTCAGAAAGAAATAAAACTTAAATATGAATTAGAAAAAAATGTAAACCTTGTTCATTTTGAAAAAAATAGGTTAGAAATTTCTTTTAATGACAATCTTGATAAAAACTTTGTCAAAGATTTATCAGCAAAACTTTTTGACTGGACGGCACAAAGATGGATAATAACTCTCAGTAAAACAAAGGGCGATATATCTATTAAGGAAAAAGAAGAATATAAAAAGACTGAACTTATAAAACAAGCAAAAGAAACTAAATTGTACAAGACTATTTTAGAAAAATTCCCAGATGCAAATTTATTAGAAGTTTCTTTAAAAAAAAAGGATGAATAAATGACTGACTTTAATAAAATATTAGACAAAGCTAAAGAGCTTGAGGCCAAAATGAAAGAAAGCCAAGAAAAAATAAAACAAATAAGAGCCGAGGGGATTTCTGGATCAAATTCAGTCAAAATTATTTTAGATGGAGAAGGTGAGATGCAAAAAATATCTATATCTGATGAAATTATAAAAGAACAAAAGTCAATTATTGAAGATCTAATTATTGCAGCACATAATAATGCTAAGTCAAAACTAAAAGCCAAAACAAACGAAGAAATTTCAAAAGCAACAGGTGGATTTGGAATTCCAGGATTTAAGTGGCCTATTTAAATAATGCAAAAGATAAATGAGATTGACGATTTAATAAAATTAATTTCCAAACTTCCAGGCTTGGGTCCAAAATCAGCAAAAAGAATTGTTTTAAAGTTAATCAATAATAAAGATGAGCTTATCAAACCAATGGCTAATACTTTAGCACAAGTATATAAAAATGTTATAAGATGCTCTACGTGTGGAGGCTTAAAATCAAATATAGAAAATTGCATTAATTGTGAGGGTGCTAAAGAAAAATTCAATAAAATTTGTGTAGTTGAAGATCTGGCAGATCAATGGTCGATTGAAAGTTCAAATATATATCAGGGGTATTTTCATATTTTAGGTGGAACAATATCCTCAGCTGGTAACAGAAAGGAAGATTTACTGATAAATTCTTTAGTAGAAAGAGTAAATAAAGAAAAAATTGAGGAAGTTATTTTGGCTACCAGTGCAACTGTCGAAGGTCAAACCACAGCATATTATATTCAAGACAGTCTCAAAAACTCTAAGGTAAAAGTTACAAAATTAGCTCAAGGTCTGCCTGTTGGAGGTGAAATTGAGAGCTTGGATGATGGTACGTTGTTCTCAGCGTTTAAAAATAGATCAAAAATAAATACTAATTCTAGTTAGATTTTTTTAAGATTCTGTTTAAATGTAAAAGAGGCTCAGTATAACCAGATGGTTGATCTATTCCTTTAAAAACTAAATCACATGCAGTTTTGAAAGCTAAAGATTTCTCAAAATCATCACTCATTTTTACATAACTTTTGTCATTTTTATTCTGGTTATCAACAATTATTGCCATTTCTTTCATAATTTCTGTAACTTGCATTTTAGTTGTTATTCCATGATGTATCCAATTAGCAATATGTTGTGAAGAAATTCTTAAAGTCGCTCTATCCTCCATAAGACCAATATTATTAATATCAGGTACTTTAGAACAACCAACTCCCTGATCAATCCATCTCACAACATATCCCAATAAAGTTTGTGCAGAGTTTGATATTTCAGAATTTATTTCATCCATAGACCAATTTGGCCTATTTGCAATTGGAATAGTTAAAAGATCATTAATCTTGGCTTGTTCTCTAGATATTAATTTTTTTTGTTCATCAAAAATATTAATTTGATGATAATGAAGAGCATGTAAAGAAGCTGCAGTTGGTGAAGGAACCCATGCACAATTAGCTCCAGCTTTTAAATGATTAATTTTATCTTTCATCATTTCATTCATTTGATCTGGCATCGCCCACATACCTTTTCCTATTTGAGCTTTACCAGAAAAACCACATCTTAGACCAATATCAACATTGTTATTTTCATAAGCTGATATCCATTTAGATAATTTCATGTCGCCTTTTTTTATCATAGGGCCTGCTTCCATTGATGTGTGCATTTCATCACCTGTTCTATCTAAAAAACCAGTATTGATAAAAAAAACTCTATTTTTCAAAGATCTAATACACTCTTTTAAATTAACTGATGTTCTTCTTTCCTCATCCATGATTCCAATTTTACAAGTGTATTTTTTCAAACCAAGTAATTCCTCAACTTTTGAAAATAGTGTATTAGTAAATGCTGTTTCTTCAGGTCCATGCATTTTTGGTTTGACAATATAAATCGATCCAGTTCTTGAATTTTTTTTAATTTTTAAATCATGAAGAGCTGCAGTAGTGGTTATAAATGCATCCATAATTCCCTCGGGTATTTCACTACCATCTTTCAATAATATTGCTGAATTAGTCATTAGATGACCAACATTTCTAATTAAAAGAAGACTTCTACCGTGCAACTTAAGCCCTTTACCATCTTTTGAAATATAACTTCTATCAGGATTTAATTTTCTTTCCAAATTCTTACCATTTTTTTCAAACTGGATCTTTAAACTTCCTTTCATTAAGCCTAGCCAATTTCTGTAACAAATAATTTTATCTTCTGCATCAACAGCAGCAACACTATCTTCATTGTCACAAATTGTTGAAACTGCAGACTCTGCGATCACATCGCTTATACCAGCAATATCATGAGCAGCACTAAAAGCTTTTGGATTAATTATAATTTCAAAGTGTAAATTGTTATTTTTTATTATCACCGCAGTAGGTTTGTTTGCATCACCCCTATGACCTATAAATTTATTTTTATCTTTTAATTTATATTCATAATCATCTTTAAAAATGATTAAATCTTTATTTACAATTTTTAAAGCACTAATATTTTTCCAACTTGTTCCATCTATTGGGATAAATTTATCAAAAAATTCTCTAACATATTTTATAACTTCTTGACCTCTAAGTGGATCATATCTTTCACTCCCGCCCTCATCAGACTCAATTATATTTGTACCATATAAACTATCATATAGACTTACCCACCTTGCATTAGCTGCATTCAAAGTATATCTTGCATTCATTACTGGTACAACTAGCTGTGGCCCAGCAATTTTTGTTATTTCATCATCTACATTATTTGTTTCAATTTTGAAGTCTTCACCTTCATTTTTTAAATATTCAATTTTTTTTAAGAATTCTTTATATTCAGTAACATTTATTTCTTTTCCTTTATTTTTAATATGCCATTCATTAATTTTAATTTGTAATTTTTTTCTAAATTCAATTAGTTCTTTATTTCTTGGCGCTAATTCATGAACATAATTGTCAAAACCTTGCCAAAATTTATCCGATGAGACACCTGTTCCATCAAGCAATTCATCATTAACAAAATTTAATAATGACTCTGAAACCTTAAGATTGTTAATATTTAGATATTTTGTTTTCATGAACTCTTTTGTAAAACTCCAATAAAATGAAGTCAAATAATTTTTAGAAGCACCGACATTTTGTTGTCATTTTTCATATTTATGAAATAAATAAAGTTAAATGAAAAATTATCTTAATTTTGAAAGTGAAATAAAAGATCTAGAATCTGAGATAGAAAAACTTAAAGATCCTTATAATCAAAGTGGTCTTTCTGAAGTTGATACAAATAAGATTTCAGAGACTCAAAAAGAATTAGATGAAAAATTAAATTCTATTTATTCAAATTTAGATCCTTGGCAAACTACTTTAGTTGCAAGACACGAAGATAGACCAAAATCAAAATATTTTATTGAAAATTTATTTGAGGATTTCATTCCATTATCTGGTGATAGAAATTACGGAGAAGATCAATCTGTATTAACCGGATTTGCAAAATTTAAAAATCAATCAGTTTTAGTTATTGGTCAAGAAAAAGGTGATGATTTAGATAGCAGAATTCAAAGAAACTTTGGCATGATGAGACCTGAGGGTTATAGAAAAACTATCCGTCTGATGGAATTAGCAAATAAATTTAATATACCAATAATTTCTTTTATTGATACGCCAGGTGCTTACCCTGGAGTTGGAGCTGAAGAAAGGGGTCAAGCTGAGGCAATAGCTAAATCCATTGAGTGCTGTATGAATTTAAAGGTTCCCACTATAGCCATTATAATTGGTGAGGGTGGTTCGGGAGGTGCTATTGCACTGGCTTCCTCAAATAGAGTTCTGATGTTAGAAAATGCAATTTATTCAGTTATATCACCTGAAGGGTGTGCAACTATTTTATGGCGAGATCCTAAACGAATGCTTGATGCTGCTAAAGCAATGAAACTTTCTGCTAAAGATTTATTAGAATTAAAAATTATAGATGAGATTATATCAGAGCCAGTAGGGGGTGCTCACAGAGATAAAAATATAATGTTAAAAAATATTAGAGAGTCAATTTCAAAAAATTTAGAACTTTTTCAAACTATGTCTTCAACAGAGATATTCAATGATAGAAAGAATAAATTTTTAAAAATTGGTCGAAATCAAGGTTTTATTAGCGATAATGAGAATCTAATTTCTTTGAAAGAAGAAAAAAATAAATTTATTGAGATTATAAAATCAAAAAAAGTTTTACATTATGGAATAATTTCAATTTTTGTTTTAACATTTCTATTAATATATTTTTTATAAAGCCCCACAACAATGCTTGTATTTCTTACCTGATCCACAAAAACAAGGTTCATTTCTTCCTATTTTTTTTCCCACAAATTTAGGATCGATCTTGGGTTTTTCAATTTTGTTCTCTTTTTCAAGTGGAGTAGTAACTACTTTTAAATTAAATAATATATTAATAAAATCTAACTTTAGTTTATCTAATAAACTTTGAAACAAAGTGAAAGCTTCTTTTTTATATTCAATTAAAGGGTCTCTTTGTCCATATGATCTCAAGCCTATAACTTGTCTAAGCTGTTCTAGGTATTGAATATGTGATTTCCAATTGATATCTATAGACTGCAGAAAAATTCTTTTTTCAATTTCTTTGGATTGTTCTTCACCTAAGATTTTTTGTCTTTCGGAACGTACTTCATTAAACTTACTGATCATTTTTTCTTCAAAATCCTTTTCTTTTAAGGATATTAAGTTGTTAAATTCTGTTTCCACGAAATTTTTACCTAAAATCCCCTTCAGTTTAATTTCAAATTCGTTATTTTTTGGATTAACTGATTTGTTTTTTTTTAGTTCAATTAAATCATTTATAATCTCATTTAAAAATTCATTAGAATATTCAAAAATTTTATCACTGTTCATAGCTTCTTTTCTTTGTGAAAAAATAACATGCCTTTGATCATTCAATACATTATCAAATTTAATTAGAGTTTTCCTAATATCAAAATTTCTAGCCTCCACTTTCTGTTGAGCTCGCTCCAAAGCTTTATTAATCCATGGATGGTCAATACTTTCACCATCTTTTAAACCTAGCTTTTGTAAAATATTATTCATTGACTCTGATCCAAAGATTCTCATTAGATCATCTTCAAGACTAACATAAAAAATTGAACAACCTTCATCTCCTTGCCTTCCTGCTCTTCCTCTAGCTTGATTATCAACTCTTCTAGATTCCATTCTTTCAGTTCCTATTACAAATAATCCACCTAAAGATTTAATTTTTTCCTTATTAACTTTCAATTCATCATTAGGTAAAGATCCCTTTTTTCCTCCAAGCTGTATATCCACCCCTCTACCAGATATACTTGTAGTTATTATCACCGAACCTTCTTTACCAGCATTAGCAATGACTTCAGCTTCATTTTCATGATTTTTTGCATTCAAAACAACATGCTTAATTTTTTGTTCTTTTAAAAGTTTAGAGTAAATTTCTGATTTATTTATGCTAGATGTAAAAATTAATAGAGGCTGTCCTTTTGAATGAACATCATTTATTTTTTTTATGATTGAATTATTTTTTTCTAATTCAGTTCTAAAAATTTGATCATTAAAGTCCTCTCTTATCATTTCTTTATTCGTAGGAATTACAACTACTGGCAAATTATATATTTCAAAAAATTCTTGAGATTCGGTTGCAGCTGTTCCTGTGCAACCAGAAATTTTCTGATATAATTTAAAATAATTTTGGTATGTTATAGATGCTAATGTTTGATTTTCTGCCTGTATATCAATTTTTTCTTTAGCCTCTAAAGCTTGATGTAGTCCATCTCCAAATCTTCTACCTTCAAGAATTCTTCCAGTTAGCTCATCGATTATTTTAAGATTATTGTTTTGAACAATGTAATCTTTACCTTTTTCAAATAAATGATTTGCTCTTAAGGCTTGGTTTACATGATGAACTAAATTTAAGTTTTCAGGATCATAAAAATTATTATTTTTTAAGATCCCTGCATTTGTAAAAATTTTTTCAACATTATTAATTCCTTCATTAGTTAATAGAATATTTTTTTCTTTTTCATCAATCTCATAATCATCTTTTTTTAAATTATTTATTAATTTATCTATAGCTAAGTACTGATTTGTTTTGTCTTCTGCCATTCCAGAAATTACCAATGGTGTTCTTGCTTCATCTATTAAACAAGAATCGATCTCATCTACAATAGAAAAAAAATGATTTCTTTGAACCATTTCATTAATAGAAAACTTCATATTATCTCTTAGATAATCAAATCCTAGCTCACTATTTGTTGCATAAGTAATATCACAATTATAATTTTCTTTTCTTTGAAGATCATTTTGTTCATTATTTATAAAACCAGATGTGAGACCTAAAAAATTATATATTTCACCCATTTCTAGAGAGTCTCTTTTTGCAAGGTAGTCATTGACTGTAACAACATGAACACCTTTTTCATGTAAAGCATTTAAATAGGCAGCAAGAGTAATGGTAAGAGTTTTACCTTCACCAGTTCTCATTTCAGCAATTTTTGATTGATGTAAAACAATACCGCCAATAATTTGAACATCAAAGTGTCGCTCATTTCTTACCCTTTTAGATGCCTCTCTTACTAAAGCAAATGCCTCTGGTAGGACTTCATCTAAATTTTTCCCATTCTTAATTTGATCTTTAAATTCGAGTGTTTTCTTTGGGAAATCATCGTCTTTAAGAAGCTCCATGCTTTTTTCAAGAGAATTTACTTTAATTACAATTTTCTTTATTTTTTCTAGCTCTCTTTGGTTACTAGATTTTATGAATTTCGAGATAAAGTTAAATGGATTTAACATTTGTTTTTGATTTATTATTTACTTATATCGTTTAATATAATTATTAAATAATTATTTTAAATAGCATGGGTATTAATTTAACTAATTTTTTATCTTCTAAATCAAAAAATAAGAGAATGATGGAATTTCAAGATTTAGATCATATTGACGGGGTATCCATTTCTACTGTAAGTGCAAATTTATATAATTCGACCAGAGATGATTTGGTTATGTTTTATTTTAGAGATGGAGCAGATTATGCATCTGTTTATACACAGTCAAAAATAGTATCCGAAAATATAAAATGGAATTTAAACCAAAAAACAAAAAAAGTGTTTTCATTAATAATCAACACTAGAAATGCTAATTGTTTTACTGGTAAACAAGGGTATAAAAGTTTAGAAAAAATTGCAGAACTTACATCTGAAAAATTAAGTCAGAAACAAAAAGAAGACGACCAACAACCAAAAAAGATTAAATCTAAAGAAATAATTTTTGGATGTACAGGAACAATTGGAGAAGTTTTTCCCGAGGAAAAGATATTAAATAAGATCTCTGATTTAGTAAATAATATAAAATATACTCAAAACAAATATATTTGGATGAAAGCGGCGCTAGGTATAATGACAACCGATACTCAACCAAAGATGGCAATGGAAGAATGTTTAATTGGCAGTAGTGAAATAAAAATATTTGGAGTAGCAAAAGGATCGGGAATGATACAGCCAAATATGGCTACTACTCTTGGCTATATTTTTACTGACGCAGATATTCCTAAAGATATACTAAAAAAACTTTTGAAAAAAAATATTGAGACAACATTTAATGCAATTAGTTGCGATGGTGATACTAGCACAAACGATATGGTTTCTATTTTTTCAACTGCAAAAGCAAAACATACAAAAATCAAAAATTTTAATGATGAAAAATTAAAAGATTTTGATTTAGCTTTACAAAAAGTTTTGTTAAATTTAGCTAAAAGAATAGTAGCAGACGGTGAAGGGGCATCTAAGTTTATAGAAATTGATGTTAAAAATTGTAAGACAGATAGTGATGCAAAAAAAATTGCATTTTCAATAGCCAACTCACCTTTAGTAAAAACAGCAATTGCTGGGGAAGATCCAAATTGGGGAAGAATTATTATGGCAATTGGAAAAGCAAACGTTGTAATAAATTTTGATAAATTATCAATAAAGTTAGGAGATTCATTTATTGTCCAAAATGGAAAATTCAATATTAACTATAACGAGAGTGAGGCAGCTGATTATATGAAAAATGATACAATAAATATTAATGTAGATATATCTAGTGGGTCAAAAAACTTCACAGCATACACAATGGATTTAACAAAAAAATATATTGAAATTAATTCAGATTATCGAAGCTAGAGGGTATTGAATTTTTTTAATAAATTATTAATTCAATAAAATGATTAAATATAAATTAGTTTGTAAAAATTGTAATTTATCTTTTGATAGTTGGTTTTCATCATCACAAGAGTTTGAAAAATTAAAGAAGAGAAAATTTTTATCTTGTCACAACTGTAATTCAAAAAAAATTGAAAAAACTTTAATGGCTCCAAAATTAATGAATAAGTCATCTATAAAAAATTCTGATCAAAATAAATCAAATTTCTTGGAAATAAATAAAAAGATAAAAGAATATCAAAAATTTATAAAGAAAAATTTTGAATATGTTGGTAAAAATTTTGCTTATGAAGCAAGATCAATTCATTATGAGAATAAAAAAAAAGATAAAGGAATTTACGGTACAGCTTCTAAGGACGAAATAATAGAGCTGAAAGAAGAGGGAATAGAAACAGAAACGATTCCCTGGTTAGAGGATAAAAATAATTAAACTTTTATAAATTTACCAATATAATTTACTGACCTATCTTTACTTAGTGACCAGTTATCTGTAATCAAATTAAACTTCATTCCATCAAGAGCATCTAGTTTAAGGCTATGCTTCTTTAATATTTCAATCAAACTATCTGGTTCTACAAATTTTTCCCATTCATGCGTTCCTATTGGCAACCATCTTAATAAATATTCTGCACCTAAAATTGCAAATAAATATGATTTTAAAGTTTTATTGAGGGTAGCAACAAACATTATACCATTTTTCTTTAAAAGATTTGAACTTGATTTAAAAAAAAAATCTACATCCTCAACATGTTCAACTATTTCCATGTTAAGTATCACATCAAATTTCATTTCAGTTTTGAAATTTTCTGGAGAAGTACAAAAATATTTTATTTTAAGATCGTTCTGTTTTGCGTGGAGTGAAGCAACATTGATATTTTTTTCAGAAGCATCTATGCCAGTCACATCTGCACCCAACCTACACATGGGCTCAGATAATAAACCACCACCGCAACCAATATCTAAAATTTTGACATTTTCTAATGGTTTTTTTTTATTTTTGAGTTTAAAAGTGTTTATTATATTCTTTTTTATATAAGAAATCCTTATTGGATTAAATTTATGCAATGGTTTAAATTTGCCTCCTGGATTCCACCATTCCTCAGCAATTTTAGAAAATTTTTCTATTTCTTTTTTATTTATTGTGCTAGTTTTCATTACTAAGTTGACTTTATATTCAACATGTATTTTATCAATATATTTTAATTTAAAAGAATAATTATCGTGAAAATTGTAGTTTTAAAATTTGGTGGCACTTCTGTTGGAACAATAAGTAAGATTAAAAAAGTTGCTAAAATTATAAGAGATTATAAAAAAAAAAATTATAGTGTTATTGTTGTATCTTCAGCTATGAGTGGTGTGACAAATGAGTTAATAAAGAAATCTCAAGAGATAAGCAAAAATTTTTCTCCTTCTGAATATGATGCTTTAATTTCATCAGGCGAACAGATTTCCTGTTCACTATTAGCTGGAAGATTAATTGACGAAGGATATATGTCTAGATCTTGGTTAGCTTGGCAAATACCAATATTTACCATTGGTTCATTTAAAAATTCACGAATAAATAAAATAAATAAAATTAAAATTTTAAAATATTTAAAAAAAGGTGGGATACCAATCATAACTGGCTTTCAAGGTATTAATGATCAACAAAGAATTACAACAATAGGTAGAGGTGGATCAGATGCGAGTGCTATTATGCTCTCAAAATTTTTTAATGCCATAAGGTGTATAATCTATACTGATGTAGAAGGAGTTTATACTACTGACCCAAATAAATTGAAAAAAGCAAAAAAAATAAAAGTTATTTCTTACGAAGAAATGTTAGAAATGGCATCTCTAGGGGCCAAAGTAATGCAACCAGTTTCAATTCAGGATGCTAGATTAAATAGAATTGACATTGAGGTAAAATCTTCTTTTGTAAAAAGATCTGGAACATTAATTACAAAAAGATCAAATATTAGTGATAATAAAATTGTTACAGGAATTTCCTCAACACTTAATGATGCTAAAGTAACTCTAGTAGGTGTAAAAGATCGTCCAGGTGTTGCTGCTTCTATTTTTAAACCTTTGTCTAAAAATTTAATCAATGTTGATATGGTAGTTCAAAATATTTCAGCTAATGGTAAAGATACAGACTTAACGTTTACAATCAAAAGTGATGATTTAAGAAAAACAAGGAAAATTATAAAAGATAATAAAAGTATTAAATTTAAAAAATTGCTTTTAGAAAAAGAAGTTTCAAAAGTTTCTATAATTGGTGTTGGGATGATCACAACTCCTGGTGTTTCGTTTAGAATGTTTCAAGCTTTAGCTAAAAAAAAGATTAATATTAAAGTAATCTCAACTTCGGAAATAAAGATTTCTGTTCTCGTAGATAAAAGAAATACAAAAAAGGCTTTAGCGACCTTACATAAAGAATTTAAACTAGAAAATTAAAGATGAGCATTAGACCATTTAGAGATATTAAAAGAAAAAAGACAAAAGAAATAAATGTTGGAAGAGTTAAAGTTGGGGGTGATAACCCTATATCAGTTCAATCCATGACAAATACTTTAACAACAGATGTAACGGCAACTATAAAACAAATAAACGAAATTCATGAGGCAGGTGCTGATTTAGTTAGAGTCTCTTGTCCAGATGAAGACTCATCTAAATCTTTAAAAGAAATTATTAAACATGTAGACATTCCAATAATAGCAGATATTCATTTTCACTATAAGCGGGCTATTGAGGCTGCAGAAAATGGAGCGAGTTGTTTACGTATAAATCCAGGAAACATAGGTGATAAAAAAAAAATACAGGAAGTATTACTCGCAGCAAAAAATAATCAATGTTCAATAAGAATTGGTGTGAATGCAGGATCACTTGAAAAAGACATTCTTGAAAAATACAAAGAACCTTGTCCAGAGGCTTTAGTAGAAAGTGCTTTAAGAAATATCAGAATATTGGAGGAAAAGGATTTTTTTAATTTTAAGATTAGCGTCAAATCTTCTGATGTGTTCCTTACTATTAAAGCATATAGACAACTTTCTAAGGCAATAGATTATCCTCTGCATTTAGGAATTACAGAGGCAGGGAGTTTTGTATCAGGAAGTATTAAATCTTCAATTGGGATTGGATCCCTCCTAATGGATGGTATAGGCGACACCATTCGAATTTCTCTATCAGATGATCCGGTTAAAGAAGTAAAAATTGGTAATGAGATATTGAAATCACTAAACTTAAGAAATAAAGGCGTAAAAATTATCTCATGTCCATCATGTGCAAGGCAAGGCTTTCAAGTTATAGATACGGTAAAAATATTGGAAGAGAGACTATCACATATAAAGACACCTATTACTCTTTCAATAATTGGCTGTGTAGTTAATGGACCTGGAGAAGCTTCCATGACAGATGTAGGAATTACTGGAGGCAAAAAAGGAAATAATATGCTTTATCTTTCAGGAATTCAAAAAGAAAAAGTTGTGACAGAAGATATTATTTCTAGAGTAGTTAGAGAAGTTGAAAAAAAAGCTTCTGAACTTGAAAATAAATAAGATGATTCCACAAAAAACCATTGAAGAATTAATAAATAAACATTTGAGTTTAGAAAAAGACCTATCCTCAGGAAAAATAGACAAAAAATTATTTGCTGAAAAATCAAAAGAATATTCAGATTTAAATGAAATTATTGAAGATGCAAAACATTATGTGTCATTTGAAAAAGATAAAAATGAGTTACATAAAATTTTAGATGATCAAAATTCAGATGATGAATTAAAAAAAATGGCTGAAATAGAACTTAATGAGTTGAAAGAAAAGTATAAAAAAAATGAGAAAAAATTAAAACTTTTTTTATTACCGAAGGATGAAGCAGACAAAAAAAATGCAATTATAGAAATTCGAGCAGGAACAGGTGGTCTTGAGGCAAGTTTATTTGCAGCAGATCTTTTTAAAATGTATGAAAAAGTAAGTCATAGAAAAAAATGGAGCTTAGAATTAATTTCAATTTCTAGAAGTGAAGCAGGAGGTTTGAAAGAGGTAATAGCTTCAATAAAAGGTACAAATATATATTCTACTTTAAAATATGAAAGTGGAGTTCATAGAGTACAGCGTGTTCCAGACACAGAAACTCAGGGCAGGGTCCATACTTCTGCAGCAACTGTGGCCGTTTTGCCTGAAGCGGAAGAAGTTGATTTAAAAATAAATGAGACTGACTTACGTATAGATGTTTTTAGAGCAGGTGGACCAGGGGGACAGTCGGTAAATACTACAGATAGTGCAGTCAGAATTACACATATACCAACAGGACTTTCAGTGTCCCAACAAGATGAAAAATCACAGCATAAAAATAAAGCGAAAGGAATGAAAATTTTAAGATCACGTTTATATGAGTTAGAAAGATCAAGAATTGATCAAGAAAGATCTAAAGATAGAAAAAGTAAAATTGGTAGTGGAGATAGATCAGAAAGAATAAGAACATATAATTTTCCACAAGGAAGAGTAACAGATCATAGAATAAATCTTACTCTACATAAATTAGAGGAATTCCTAGAAGGAAATATATTTGATGAAATGATCGAGTCGTTAACTTTACAAGCTCAGGAAGAAACACTTAACAAATTATAATTCTATGAATATTAAAAATGCTATAAATTATGGTTGCGATGTATTAAAAAAGAATAATATAAAATCTTATTCACTAGATAGTGAAATTTTGATATCCAAAGCTATAAATAAAAAAAGGGAATTTATTATTTTAAATTTGAATCAAGGTTTAAGTCAAAAAAACTTTTCTAATTTTAAAAAACTGATTGATCAAAGAAGTAAAGGCAAGCCAATAGCATACTTAATCAAAAAGAAGGAATTTTGGAAAAATACTTTTTCTGTAAATGAAAAAGTATTAATTCCAAGACCAGATACAGAGATAATAGTTAAATCTGTCTTAGATTTAACTAAAAATAAAACAAAATTAAATATTTTAGAAATTGGTATCGGAACTGGGTGTATACTTTTGTCAATTTTAAATGAAAAAAAAGGTTTTTATGGAACAGGTATTGATATTAGTAAAGAATGTGTTGATCTATCAAAGTTAAACGCATCCAAATTAGGCCTTAGTAATAAAGTAAATTTATTTAAATCAGATGTTGACAATTTCATTAATGGAAAATATGATTTAATTATATCTAATCCTCCATATATAAAAAAGTTAGATTTGAAATATTTGGAAAAAGATGTACGTAATTTTGAACCAAAAATTGCTCTTGACGGTGGATTAGAAGGATTATCAGAAATCAGAAAAATCATAAAAAAAACATCTGAACTGATAAAAAAAAATGGCAAATTTTTTTTAGAAATAGCTTTTGATCAAAAAATACAGGTAAAGAAAATGCTTACAAAAAATGGTTTTTATATTAACGATGTTTTAAAAGATCTAGGGAATAATGATCGATGCATTATAAGTACAAAATTATAAGGAAATTTTATGGTAACTTTTAGAAATAATAACAATAGAAGAAATAATTTTAGAAGAGGTGACAGGAATTTTAAAAATAATAATGATAGATCTAAATATAGCTCTAATTTTTCCAATAACGAATCTTTCCAAAGAAAGATACCCGGTAGAAATAATCACAATGCATCAAAATTGATTGAAAAATACAATAACTTAGCTAGGGAAGCTTTATCAACCGGAGATAAAATTTTATCCGAAAATTATTTTCAACACGCTGATCATTTTACAAGAATTTTGAATGAGCAAGAGGTTTTTAAAAAGTCAAAGTTTACTGAAAATAATCAATCTAATTTAGATTCAGTCGCGAATAATAGTAAAAAAGATGATGCATCTGAAAACACGCTAAAAGAAACTTCAGAAAAAATTCAAACTGAAGCAAGTTAATTTATCCCAATTATTTTTTCAGATTTTAAAACATCTATTTTAATTTTTTTAGTTTCAAAAAGTTTTCTTTCATCACCTTTCAAAATTTTTCCTGATGGCAGTTTTAATTTTTGAGAATTAATCTTTTTTCCATTTACAATTACTTCATAATGTAAATGAGGGCCAGTAGATTTTCCAGTTGAACCCACATAGCCTATAGTTTGACCTTGTTTAACTCTTACTCCACTTCTTATTCCATTTGCAAATTTTGACATGTGTGCATAGACTGTTTGGTAAGTTGAGTTGTGTCTGATGACTACACAATTACCACCACCACCACACCAACCTGCTTTTTTAATTACTCCATCACCGGATGCCATAATTGGTGTGCCCATCGGTGCAGCAAAATCTGTTCCTCTATGCATTTTATTAAAACCATCAATAGGATGTTTTCTCATACCAAATGGCGATGATAGTCTGGCACCATTTATTGGTGTTTTCATCAAAGCTTTTTTTATACTCTTTCCATTTTTATCATAATGTCCTTCACTTCCTTTTTTTTCAAAATAATAAAGAGAATTACTTTCACCGCTTAGTTTTAAATTTGCAAAAATTATGTTGCCTGTTTCTATTATTCTACCATTATCATCGGTAAAAATTTCATATAGGATTTGAAAACTATCTTTCTTTCTAATATCTCTTTGAAAGTCAACTTGAAAACCATATATTCTGGCAAATTCAATAATTGTATTTGCTGGTATATTTTTATCAGAAGCAGATTTGTAGAGACTATTTAATATTATGTTTTCATTATAAATAATATTTTTATTTAGTTTAGTAACTATAATCTTTTGATTTAATTCATCAGTTTTCAAATCTCTTGTTAGATATATCTTTTCAGTGTTTGAAATTTGAAAAATAAATTCTTTAATTAAATTTTTAGATTGATCTAATGTAAGAATTATTTTTTGATTTGTATTTAATTTATTTAGATTTACTTTTTTTGATAATTTTTTCTTTATATTTCCAATTTCTTTTTTGCTTATTGAATAATCCTGTAAAATATTGTCAAAAGTTTCTCCAGGATTAATCTTATGTTCAATTTTTTTAAATTTTGGCTCTAAACTATTTAATATGTGGTTAAATGTTTTTTTAAGGTAAACGTTATTTATTGTGCTTTTATAGTTTTCATAAATTTTTGTTTTACTAAAATTATAGTAAGTTGTTGAAATAACCGTGATAATGATTAGTAGAAATAAAGCTACTAACTCTGTATTTTTTTTAATTGTAAGTTTAAGTTTGTTTAACATTAAATATTTTTTGGATCTGCAATTATTAGTTTAGCAATTACAAAAAATCAAAAAAAACCATATAAAATAGGGTCTTTTTTGAGTTTTTTTTTAACCTAATATGCTTGATTTCCTTTATTTTTAGCCTATAAGCATCGAACTTTCTCTTAAAATTATTGTAATTACAATAAATTTTTAAGGAATATTGGGCCTTTTTTAACCCAATTAGCTATTTTAAAAGTAAAAATTTAAGAAGAGAAGTGTGGACGGTTAAGGTTACCAAAATTTGTCGTACACACTTCAACATTATATAAATTTTATTCTTAGAATTTATATAGAAGCTAGTGTGCGCCGTTTTTAAACTTGAGAGTTTGATCATGGCTCAGAACGTACGCTGGCGGCACGCCTAACACATGCAAGTCGAACGAAGTAGCAATACTTAGTGGCAGACGGGTGAGTAACATGTAGGTATCTGCCCTTTGGCCTGGAATAACACGAGGAAACTTGTGCTAATACCGGATAAGTCTTTACGGAGAAAGCTTTATGCACCATTGGATGAGCCTGCACTTGATTAGTTTGTTGGTAGGGTAATGGCCTACCAAGACTGTGATCAATAGCTGATTTGAGAGGATGATCAGCCACATTGGGACTGAGACACGGCCCAAACTCCTACGGGAGGCAGCAGTGGGGAATCTTGCACAATGGAGGAAACTCTGATGCAGCGATGCCGCGTGAGTGAAGAAGGCCTTTGGGTTGTAAAGCTCTTTCGTCGGGGAAGAAAATGACTGTACCCGAATAAGAAGGTCCGGCTAACTTCGTGCCAGCAGCCGCGGTAATACGAAGGGACCTAGCGTAGTTCGGAATTACTGGGCTTAAAGAGTTCGTAGGTGGTTGAAAAAGTTGGTGGTGAAATCCCAGAGCTTAACTCTGGAACTGCCATCAAAACTTTTCAGCTAGAGTTTGATAGAGGAAAGCAGAATTTCTAGTGTAGAGGTGAAATTCGTAGATATTAGAAAGAATACCAATTGCGAAGGCAGCTTTCTGGATCATTACTGACACTGAGGAACGAAAGCATGGGTAGCGAAGAGGATTAGATACCCTCGTAGTCCATGCCGTAAACGATGTGTGTTAGACGTTGGAAATTTATTTTCAGTGTCGCAGCGAAAGCGATAAACACACCGCCTGGGGAGTACGACCGCAAGGTTAAAACTCAAATGAATTGACGGGGACCCGCACAAGTAGTGGAGCATGTGGTTTAATTCGAAGATACGCGCAGAACCTTACCAACACTTGACATGTTCGTCGCGACTTTAAGAGATTAAAGTTTTCGGTTCGGCCGGACGAAACACAGGTGCTGCATGGCTGTCGTCAGCTCGTGTCGTGAGATGTTGGGTTAAGTCCCGCAACGAGCGCAACCCTCACTTTTAGTTGCCATCATTAAGTTGGGCACTCTGAAAGAACTGCCAGTGATAAGCTGGAGGAAGGTGGGGATGACGTCAAGTCCTCATGGCCCTTACGTGTTGGGCTACACACGTGCTACAATGGTATCTACAACAGGAAGCAAGACGGCGACGTTAAGCAAATCCTTAAAAGATACCTCAGTTCGGATTGCACTCTGCAACTCGAGTGCATGAAGCTGGAATTACTAGTAATCGTGGATCAGCGTGCCACGGTGAATGCGTTCCCGGGTCTTGTACACACCGCCCGTCACACCATGGGAGTTGGTTCTACCTTAAGGCAAGGTTTAAAACCCTTGACCACGGTATAGTCAGCGACTGGGGTGAAGTCGTAACAAGGTAGCCGTAGGGGAACCTGCGGCTGGATTACCTCCTTTCTAAGGATGAATAAAAGTAAAATTTTATTCTAAATAATATACATAGGTAATGTTGACCGTCCTCATTTCTCTTCTTAAAGTAGTGTTTCTCTTGCATGGGGGCCGGTAGCTCAGTTGGTTAGAGCACACCCTTGATAAGGGTGGGGTCGAAAGTTCGAGTCTTTCTCGGCCCACCAATTTAAGATCATGGGGGATTAGCTCAGCTGGGAGAGCGCCTGATTTGCATTCAGGAGGTCAGCGGTTCGATCCCGCTATCCTCCACCAAACACTTAGTTATAAAAACTGTAAATAAAAATAATAATTAATATCAATATCTATATCCGAACATTAGTAATGTTATTAGCTAATGTTCAAAATAAAAATTTGATTCAACACAGAATTTTTTTCTGTGCATAAATCAAGCGTTTAAGGGCGTGTGGCGGATGCCTTGGCACTGAAAGCCGATGAAGGACGTGATATACTGCGATAAGTTTCGGGGAGCTGTATGTAAGTTTTGATCCGAAAATTTCCGAATGGGGAAACCCACCACTTTATGTGGTACTTTAAACTGAATACATATGTTTAAAGAGACAACCTGGAGAACTGAAACATCTAAGTAACCAGAGGAAAAGAAATCAATTGAGATTCCGTTAGTAGTGGCGAGCGAAAGCGGAATAGGCCAATAGTTTTGTTAAAAAAATTTGAATAGTTTGGAAATGCTAACCATAGAGGGTGATAGTCCCGTATGAGTAATGTTTAACAAAATTTATGAGTAAAGCGGGACACGTGAAATCCTGCTCGAATATAGGGGGACCACCCTCTAAGCCTAAATACTCTTCAGTGACCGATAGTGAACTAGTACCGTGAGGGAAAGGTGAAAAGAACCCCTATTAGGGGAGTGAAATAG
>CACGKH010000009.1 GCA_902573585.1 uncultured Pelagibacteraceae bacterium | reverse complement strand
TGAAAATTTAGAGATTATAAAAGATGTTTAAAAAATTTTTTACTATTTTTTTTGTAAATTTATTTCTATTAAATTACTCCAATGCTAATATAGAAATAAAAGCTAGAACTGCGATTTTGCAAGATTTTTTATCTGGTGAAATTTTGTATGAGAAGGAACCAGATAGATCTATTTATCCTGCTTCGATGACAAAAATTATGACTTCTATTATTGCTTTTGACTTAATCAAATCAGGTGATTTAAGACTTGATGAAAAATTTATTATTTCTGAAAAGGCTTGGAGATTATCTACAGCAGGATATTCTTCAATGTTTGTTATGATCGGTGATGAAGTAACTGTTGAAGATTTATTAAAAGGTATAATTGTTGCATCTGGTAATGATGCTTGTATAGCTCTTGCTGAGGGTATAGCTGGAACTGAGGAAGAGTTCTCGATTATGATGACCTCAAAAGCAAAAGAAATTGGTATGCAAAATACTAATTTTGCAAATTCTTCAGGAATAAATGATCCTGATAACTATTCTACTGTTAGAGATATTATGATAATGTCAAATTATTTAATTAAAAATCATCCTAAATATTATAAATGGTTTAGTGAAAAAGAATTCACTTGGGATAGAACCGGAGGCGATCCAATTACTCAAGGTAATAGAAACCCACTCTTATATAAAAATATGGGTGCCGATGGTATTAAGACTGGTTATTTAGCAGTTGAAAGGTATTCACTTGCTTCATCAATAGAAAGAAATGGTCGACGACTAGTTGCAGTAGGAAGTGGATTTGAAACTAAAACTGAGCGATCAAGACAAAGCACAAAACTTCTAACCTATGGTTTAACTAATTTTGACTTAGTAGAGATTTCAAAAAAAGACAATCCATTTTCTAAAGTGGATGTTTGGCTAGGCAAAAATAATTCTGTAAGTGTCTATACTAAAGAAGATATTTATAAAACTATTAAAAAGGGACAAAAGAGAAAATTAAAAGCTAAAGTGATTTATGAAGGACCTATAGAAGCTCCAATTAAAAAAGATCAAATTTTAGCAAAATTAAAAATTATTTATGATCAAGAACAAATAGGTGAATATGACTTGTTAGCACTCAATGAAGTCAAAAAAATTAATATTTTCTCTAGATTAATGAGATCCTTGAATTATTTAATTTGGGGTGATGTCTAAAAAACCTGTAATAGTTTTTGAAGGAATTGAAGGTAGTGGAAAAAGTTATCATATCTCTAATGTATCAAAATATTTAAGAAAAAAAAAAATTGATCACATTAAAATTAGAGAACCTGGCGGTAGTCTAAACGCAGAAAAAATTAGAAAACTAATTCTTAATAACAAATCAAATTTTGATAAAAACACGGATTTACTACTCTATCTAGCTGCAAGAAGTGAAAATATAAATTTATTAAAAAAATACTACCGTAAAAAAATAATTTTGATTGATAGATTTATCGATTCAACTATAGCTTATCAACACTATGGTCTTGGCGTTAATATAAATTTTATAAATTCAATAAATCAATATTTATTAAAGGATTTTAAGGTAGACTTTACTTTTCTTAATATTGTTAATAAAAAAAACATGGTAAAAAGATTGAAATTAAGAAAAACACTAAATCGTTATGATAAGTTTAATAATGCTTTTTACCAAAATGTACAAAAAGGTTTTTTAAGATTATCTAAAAATAAAAAGAATAAATATTTATTAATTGACTCAAATCTAGACATAAACAAAAATAAATTATTAATAATTAATAAAGTTAGTAAATTAATATGAATAATTTAGAACCCATTAATCAAACAGAATTATTTGGTTTGAATGCATTTATGAACGAATTTGTTCAACTATACAAAAATAATAAATTACCTAGTAAAATATTGGTAAGTGGTGACAAAGGCATTGGTAAAGCCACTATGGTTTATCACTTTATTAATTTTGTTTTATCTCAAGATGAGGAATTTAAATATGATATTCAGGATTTTAAGATCAATATTAAAAACCGCTCGTTTAAAACTATAAATAATGGATCAAATCCAAACTTAATTTTAATCGATATAGATAAGGATAAAAAATTTATTGATATAAATCAAATTAGACAATTAATTTCTAATCTTAATAAATCATCCTTTAACACAAAACCAAAATTTGTATTAATAGACAATATTGAATATCTAAATACAAATTCAGTCAATGCTCTATTAAAAATTTTAGAAGAGCCCCCAGAAAATACAATTTTTTTTTTAATCAATAATAATAAAAAAGTTCTACCTACATTATCTTCAAGATGTATTAATTTTAGAGTATATTTATCTTACAAAGAAAGTATAAACGTCTCTGAAAAATTACTTAATTCTCAATTAAACGAAATACTAAACCAAGATTTGATTAATCATTATTCTACACCTGGAAATATAGTAAGTTTAATAAATTTTGGAAAAAAAAATAGTTATGATTTATCCAAAATTAACTTACAAAGTTTTGTTAAAATTATTATTAAAGATAATCAATATAAAAAAGATAATTTAGTTAAATCTTTACTTTTTAATTTAATTGAATTTTATTTTAACAAAATCAATATGTCTCTTTCATCTAATATAAATGAAAAATATAGTTATTTTTTAAAGAAGATTGAAGAAATAAAAAAGTTTAATTTAGATGAAGAATCTTTAATTATCGAATTTGAGGATAAAATATTAAATGGGTAAAAGATTTTATATTACCACACCAATTTATTATCCATCGGCAAAACCCCATATGGGCCATGCATACTCCAGTATTATTGCAGATTTTTTTGCTAGATTTAAAAGAATTGACGGTTTTAACGTATCTTTTTTAACTGGGACAGATGAACATGGTTTAAAAATACAAAGAGCTGCTGAAAAAAAAAACATTGAAGTATTAGAATTTTGCAATGAAATTAGCAAAACATTTAGAGATCTCTCTAAAACATTAAATTTAACTAACACAGACTTTATAAGAACTACTGAAGATCGTCATAAAAAATCAGTTCAATTTTTATGGAATAAATTAAAAGAAAATGATGAAATATATTTATCTAAATATTCAGGCTGGTATTCAGTTTCAGATGAAGCTTTTTATAATAATGATGAAATTGAAGAAATCGATGGAGAAAAAAAAGTAATTTCGTCCAAATCTTCTGTTGAATGGGTTGATGAAGAATCGTATTTTTTTAGATTGTCTAAATGGGAAAAACCTTTATTAGATTTTTATAAAAAAAATCCTGATTTTATTCTTCCAGAATCAAGAAAAAATGAAGTTATTAGTTTTGTTAAGAGTGGTTTAAAGGATTTATCTGTGAGTAGGAAAAGTTTTTCATGGGGAATTAAAGTTCCTGATGATGATCAACATGTAATCTATGTTTGGTTAGATGCTTTGACAAACTATTTAAGTGCTCTTAATTATCCAAATTTAAAAGATGATTTATTCAAAAATTTTTGGCCAGCTTCAATACATTTAATTGGCAAAGATATTTTAAGATTTCATGCAGTATATTGGCCTGCTTTTTTATTAGCAGCTAATATTGAGTTACCAAAAAAAGTTTATGGTCATGGATGGATACTTTCAGGTGAAGAAAAAATGTCGAAATCCAAAGGTAATATACTTGATCCTATTAAGATTATTGATGAATATGGATTAGATCCATTGAGATATTATCTAATTAAAGAAGTATCATTTGGTAATGATGGAAATATTTCCCAAGAGAGATTGGAAGATTGTATAAATAGTGATTTAGCAAATAATTTTGGGAATTTATGTCAAAGAGTTACAGCATTTGTTGATAAGAACTGTGAGGGCAAAATTCCAGAAAATATTCTATTTGAAAAAGACGATCTAAAAATTTTGAATAGATATAGTGATAATCTTGAGGTTATAAGGAACAATATAGACAAACAAAATATTAATTTTTATGTTGATTTTATTATAAATTCTTTATTTGAGGCCAACAAATATTTTAACGACCAAGAACCATGGAAAAAAAAAGAAAATCAATTAAGATTAAATTCAATAATATTTACCACTTTAGAAATTATCAGAAAGATATGTTATTTGCTATATCCTATTATTCCTGACTCATCTTTAAAAGCACTTAAGATTTTTAATATTAGAGAAAATCAAATTGATTTATCATCTATTGCAAATCACAATTTTTTGAATAAAGGTAATGATATTAAAAAAATAGACATTTTATTTAAAAAAATAATAAAAGAAAATGATTGATTCACATTGCCATTTAGATCATGAACCACTTTTTAATGATTTAGATAATGTATTAAATAGATCTAAAGAAGTTGGTATAAAAAAATTATTAACCATTTGCACTACATTTGAAAGTTTTATTAAAATAAAACAATTAGTTAATAAAGATGATATTATATATGGTACTTACGGTATTCATCCTCATGAAGCAAAAAATGATAAAGTTACATCAAAATTAATTATTCAAGAAATAAAAGCAAATAAAAAAATTATAGGTATTGGTGAAACTGGTTTAGATTTTTATTACAATTTAAGTGATAAAAAATATCAAATAAAAAGTTTTGAAGAACATATTAAAGCGTCGATTGAATTAAAAATACCTTTAATTATTCATTCAAGAAATGCAGAAAATGAAATGTTGGAAATTTTAAATGAATACAAAAAGTATAATTTAAAAATATTAATGCATTGTTTTACAGGTTCAAAAAAATTTGCTGAGAGTCTATTAGATTTAAATGCATACTTTTCTGCTAGTGGAATAATTACATTTAAAAATTCCTCTGATTTACAAGAAACATTTAAATCTATTCCATTAGAAAAAACTCTAATTGAAACTGATAGTCCATATCTAGCACCAGTCCCTAATAGAGGAAAAAAAAACGAACCATCTTTTGTTAAATATACGGCTGAAAAACTTGCTGATATCAAACAGATTCCATTATCTGACTTAATAAAAAGTACCACTTCTAATTTCAACAGACTATTCAGTTAATATTTAATGAAATTTATTATTTTAGGTTGTGGTAGTTCAATGGGCGTACCTAGACCAGATGGTTTTTTTGGTAATTGCGATCCTAATAATAAAAAAAATTACAGAACAAGATGCTCAGCATTAATTAAATCTACAGATGAAAACATTCTTATAGATACATCTCCTGATTTACGACAACAACTTTTAAGGCATAAAATAAAAAAAATTAATAAAGTGTTATTTTCACATATGCATGGTGATCAAACTCATGGAATAAATGATTTGAGATCTTTTTATATAAACAACAGAAAACAACTTGATGTTTATGCTGATAGAGATACTTCCAAATATCTTAAATCTACATTTTCATATATATTTAAAAGTTATTCAAAAGAATATCCTGCAACTCTTAAACTACATAAATTACCAAAATTCATATATATAAAAAATAATAAAAAAAAGATACGTATTCAATCAATTATGGTTGATCATGGAAAAGTTAAATCAAATTGCTTTATTATAAGTAAAAAATTAGCTTACATAAGTGATGTGAGTAAAATTTATACCAAAGATTTTAAATATTTTAAAAACCTTAAATACTTAATAGTAGATTGTCTGTGGTATAATTTTCATCCGTCACACTTTAATTTGGAAACATCATTATCTATAATTAAAAAATTTAAACCAAAAAAAGCTATCCTTACAAATTTATCACCAGTATTAGATTATAAATCCCTTAAAAAAACGCTGCCTAAAAATATTATTCCTGCACATGATGGATTAACATTAAACTTATAAAATATTTTCTATAGCTTTAATTAACTTTTTTGACATCGGTTTCGTCATAGATAAAAATGTATCTTCTATCTTACCTTCTTTGTTTATTAAAATTTTATGAAAATTCCATTTTGGAACAGCTGATTTGCCATGATTTTCTTTTGCCCATTTGAAAATTTTATGAGCATTTTTACCTTTAACTTCTGTTATAGTTGTCAGTGGAAAGTTAATATTAAAATTTACTTTACAAAATTCTTTTACATCTGCATTATTTTTTTTTTCTTGATTAAATGAATTAGATGGAACACCAAGAACAATCAAACCTTTTTCTCTATATTTGTCCCACAACTCCTGTAATTCATCATATTGTTTTGTGAAACCACAATAACTAGCTGTATTCACAACTAAGATAACTTTATTTTTGTAATCTTGAAAATTTATTATTTCACCAGTTATGCTTTCTATATTGAAATCATAAATTTTTTTTTCATAGTTTGCAGTAGCTGAAGTTTTAAAAAAAAACATAATTATAGATAATAGAAATATTACTTTTCTCATTTATTAGGTTTATTTGGTGTAAGTAATATCAAAAAATACCCAAATAAAGTGGATAATAAGGACCCAGTTAGCACTCCTATTTTTACACCATCCATATATTCCATGTTTTCAGTAAATGCTAAATTTCCTACAAATAAACTCATTGTGAAACCAATCCCAGTGAGAACTCCCACGCCATAAAAATTGTACCAACTTGTATTGCTAGGCATTTGAGCTACTTTTAATTTTATAGATATATAAGAAAATATAAATACACCCAATTGTTTACCTAAAAACAGTCCTATTACTATACCTAGTGGAACCTTATCTAACAATGAAGCAAAAGATAGGCCCTCTAAAGAAACACCTGCGTTAGCAAAAGCGAACAATGGCATTATTCCAAAAGCTACATATGGACTTATTGCGTGCTCTATTTTTATTAATAAAGAAAAATCTTTTTCTTTTTTTCTATGAGGAATTGTCATAGCTAACAAAACACCAGCAATAGTGGCATGAATACCTGAGTTGTGTGTAAAATCCCAAAGTAAAAGTCCAACAACCAAATAAGGCAGGAACTTTTTAATATTAAATTTGTTAATCAATAACAAAACAATAAAAGCTAACAACATTAAAGTTAAATACTTAATGCTTAAATCTCCTGAGTAGAATAGGGCAATAATTACTATAGCACCTAAATCATCAATTATCGCTAAAGCTGTTAAAAATACTTTTAATGATAAAGGAACTCTTTTTCCAAGCAAAGATAAAACACCTAAAGAAAAAGCAATATCTGTAGCTGAGGGTATAGCCCATCCATTTAAAGTTTCACTATCACCTAAATTAATATAAACATAAAATAAAGCAGGAACTAACATTCCTCCTACAGCCGCTATAATTGGCAATAAAGCTTGTTTAATATTTGATAGTTCACCTTGTAAAAATTCTCTTTTTATTTCTAATGTAACAAAAAAAAAGAATATTGCCATTAGTGCATCATTAATCCAATGTAATACAGATAATTTTAATCCAAAATCATTTATACCTATAAATAAATATTTATTTAAAGTTGAAAAATATAATTCAGATAAATTGGAGTTACTTATTATTAAGGCAATAATAGCAGCAAATAATAAAACTAATCCACTGGCTGATTCAAGTTTAAAAAACCATTTAAAAGGTTGAGATAAATAATTAATCATATTTATATTAAGTCTTTAATAAATAATTGAATATCTTTCAAGGTTTCAAAAAGACTATATAAGATTAGTTCCAGGCCTGGAAAAATATTATAAAGAGGTGATTTAAAGGTATCTATTAAAATTATTAAAGCACAAAATGAAATAATTGCGACAATAATATAAGATAAAAAAGTACTAAAACTAAACTTCTTTTTATGTTGGTATTTTATTATTTCTGATTTTTTTTTGGATGTTTTATTAAAATTATTTTTTGTATTAATTGTTTTGCTTGTAATTTTAGTGTCATCAGAAAGCTGTTCTTCAATAATTTTAGTTTCTTGAATTTTTTGAATTTCTAATTTTTCTTTTAAATTTTTCTTAAAAAACCAGAGATGATTACAAGATCCACATTGTATAGTCCTGCCATCCTCAGGTATAAGGTCTGAGTTTACATTAAATTTTTTGTTACAATTAACGCAGGTAATTATCATGACATTTTTATATCAGATTCTAATAGAATTACCTTTATTTTACTAATCTTTATACTTTGAAATAATTAATAAGTACTGTATTAGTACTTCATTCGGAGTGTAGCGCAGCCTGGTAGCGCATCTGGTTTGGGACCAGAGGGTCGCAGGTTCGAATCCTGCCACTCCGACCATTTTATGAGAAAAGCTAAAATATACATACCTAACAAAAGCCCAATGCAGTCGGGTTTAGGAAAAACTGACAAATGGGTATTAGAATTTCAAACCAAAGATCCAACCAAAAATCCTTTAATGGGTTGGGAAAGTTCTAATGATACTTTAACTGAATTAAAATTAAAATTTTCAACCAAAGATCTTGCGCTCAATTATGCAAAAAAAATGAAAATCGATGTTGAAATTATTGAACCAAAAAAAAGAAAAATTATTAAAAAATCATATGCTGATAATTTTTTAGAATAAAAATATGTTTAAATTTTTTACACAAAAAAAATGGTTTTTGTGGAGTATATTGGGATCACTCTTTATACTTGTATCAACTTGGTACCAAGTTCAACTTGATGTTAAAATCAATGAATGGTTTGGTGATTTTTACGATACGTTACAAAAAGCTTTAACAACACCAAACTCTGTTTCAGAAGCAGAATTTATAGGTTACCTTTTTACATTTGCGAAAATAGCTGCTTTATGGATTTTAATTGCAGTCTTTACAGGTTTTTTTACTAGTCATTGGGTTTTTCGATGGAGAACATCAATGGCTCAATATTACCATGATCAGTGGTTAAAAGCACGATTAACTGAGGGAGCATCTCAACGAGTTCAAGAAGATACTCTAAAATTTGCAAGGATTATGGAAGGTTTGGGAACAGGTTTGTTAGATAGTATTATGACGTTAATAGCTTTTACTCCAATTCTTTGGGGTCTCTCAAAACAAATTGATGTATTACCTTGGATTGGAGAAGTAGATCATGCTCTTGTTTGGGTTGCTATTATTTCTGCATTAGGTGGAACACTTATTTTAGCTGCAGTTGGAATAAAACTTCCTGGAATTGAATATGATATTCAAAAAGAAGAAGCTGGTTATAGAAAAGAACTAGTCCATGGAGAAGATGATCCTATACGTGCTGCACCCCCCACAATAGGACAACTGTATAATAGAGTAAGAGGCATTCATTATAAATCATATTTCCATTATTTATATTTCAACACCGTAAAGTGGAGTTATTTTCAAGGAATGGTAATTGTACCTTATTTAGCTTTAGCACCCACAATAGTTACAGGAACAATTACACTTGGGTTTGTTCAACAAATAACTAGAGCTTTTGGTAGAGTAGAGGGTTCACTTCAGTATTTAGTAAAAAGTTGGTCAACTATTGTAGAATTAATTTCTGTTTGGAAAAGATTAAGAGAATTTGAATTTAATTTAGAAAATAGATCTTCAGTAGAAGTAAGTAGATAATGTTATTAGATAATAAATTAGAACAATTGTTGATTAATGTATCAAACAAAGCTGCTCTATCTTCATTTTATCTTGTGGGTAAAAAAGATAAAAACTTAGCTGATAAAGCTGCAGTTGATGCAATGAGAGTAGAATTGAATAAGATAGATATGAAGGGTGAAATTGTAATAGGTGAAGGAGAACTAGATGAAGCACCAATGTTATATATAGGTGAAAAACTAGGTTCAATGAATGGTCCTGAATTAGATATAGCAGTCGATCCTTTAGAGGGAACAAACTTTGCTGCTAATAACCTACCAGGTGCTTTGTCTGTAATAGCAATAGCTAATAAGAATGATCTATTTAAGGCACCGGAAACATATATGAATAAGATTTCAGCTAATGTGTCTGAGGCAGGAGTGGTAGACTTAGATTATTCTGTTAAAAAGAATATAAGTAATCTCTCTGAATATAAAAATAAGAAACCCGAAGATTTAACTGCGTGTATTTTAGACCGTCCTAGACATAAGAACATAATTAATGAATTAGATAAACTTGGAGTAAATTTAAAACTCATCACTGATGGAGATGTTTCTGGAGCTCTTTTAGTTAGCGATGAAAAATATGGTGTAGATTTATTTTTGGGTATAGGAGGTGGGCCCGAGGGTGTTTTAGCAGCATCTGCTTTAGACGCATTTAATTGTAAATTTCAAGGTAGATTTTTATTTGAAAAAGAAAAAGACAAACAAAGAGCTCTTATGATGGGTGTTAAAGATTTAAATAAGAAATATAATTTAAAGGACATAGTATCAGGTGACTCAATTTTTTGTGCAACAGGTGTTACATCTGGTGATTTAGTATCCGGCATTAAATTAAATAATGATGAGTTTATTTCTGAAACGTTAATTACACATAAATCATCGGGATTAAAAAGAATTATAAAAACTGTACAAAAGATTTAAATGCTATCTACTTCTGGTAAAAACTGGAAAGAAACATCAATTAATAAGAGAATAGTAGATAAAGCTAGATATGACAATGACCTTACTGAAATCCAGGCCAAAATAATTATTAAGAGAAAATTTACAGAATTAGAAGTTGCATCATTAAATAATAATATTGAAGTATTAAATCCTTTTTTAAGAAATCAAGATTTTAAAAATGGTCATTATATCCTAGATAAATCAATAAAAAATAATGAAAAAGTTTTAATAATAGGTGATTATGATGTTGATGGATGTATTTCAACATCATTATTTGTTAATTTTTTCAAATTAATAAATAAAGAAGTTGAATATTATATTCCCAATAGATTTAAAGATGGTTACGGTGCAAGTTTAAAATTGATTAAACAATTGGTTAAAAAAAAACCTCGTTTAGTAATTATGGTTGATTGTGGATCGAATTCTAAAGACGCAATAGAATTTCTTAATAAAAATAATATTAAGTCAATTATTATAGATCACCATGAAATATATCAACCATATCCTAAATCAGGAATTTTAATTAATCCTAAAAAAAAATGCAACTATAAGGAATTTGATTATTTTTGCACTGCTACGCTTGTTTATTTTTTTATTAATTCTTTTTTAAAAAAAAAAAATTTGATAGATAATTTTAAAAAGAATTTATTTTTTGTTTTACTTGCATCTATTTGTGATGTTATGCCTTTAAGAAAGATAAATAGAATTATAGCAATTGAAATATTTAGAAATTTAAAATATTACGATAATTACTTATTGAATAAGATATTTGAATTAAAAAAAAAAAATATTCCATATTCAATTGATGATTTTGGTTTTTTATTTGGACCTATACTTAATTCAGCAGGTAGATTAGATGATGCTAATAAGATTGTAGAATTATTAACTACTGACAATATGAAAACTAAAGATAGGATTATTCAAAATATTATTGAAATTAACGAAAAAAGAAAAAAGATTGAAGAAAGATTTATTAAAGATATTGATTTAAGTAAAATATCAAAAATAAAAAATAATGTTCTTATAATTTGTGAAAATATTGCTCATGAAGGAATTATTGGCATAGTGGCATCAAAACTAAAAGAATATTTTAACAAACCAACAATTGTAATAACTAAATCAAAAGATGAATTTAAAGCTTCAGCTAGATCAACTTTAAATTTTAATATTGGAAAATCGATTAAAGATGCAATTGACAAGAAAATTATTTTAAATGGTGGAGGTCATAATTTAGCAGCAGGTTTTTCAATTAAAAAAGATAAAATTAAAAAGTTTAGTAATTTTATTAATGAAATTTACGATAAAGATAAACTAGATAATTCTAATGAATATATTTCAAAAATCTCACTTAGTGCAATTAATTTTGATTTTTTTAAAAATCTTCAAATTTTAGGACCATTTGGTCCATTTAATGAAAACCCAATTTTCTTAGTTGAAAATATAAAAATATTAAAACCTAAAATTTTAAAAAATAAATTTATAAGTTGTTATGCTAAATCTAAATCAAGTAAGTTATTTCCAGTAATTTCTTTCAATTTAATAGAATCAGAAATAAATCAAACTCTTTTAAATAATAAGAACGAAATGAGCTTAATTGTTAAAATAAAAGAAAATGTTTGGAATAATAAAAAAAATCTTCAGTTAATAGTCTTAGACACTATCACAAACCTTAATAATACTTGATTAATAATAATTTATACAATAAAAAACACCATTTTGGTCCCTTCGTCTATCGGTTAGGACACGTGGTTTTCATCCTCGAAAGAGGGGTTCGATTCCCCTAGGGACCGCCATAATTATGTCTTTTTTACGTATACATGCTATTAAGCATAGATAGACAAAAAAATAAAACTTATGTTGGTTACACAACTAATCTTGAAAGAAGAATTGTTCAACATAATACCAGTAAGGGGGCAAAGTCTACAAAAGGTTATAAATGGAAGTTAATTTTTAGAAAAAAATTCTTATCTAAATCGAAAGCTTTATCATATGAATTTTTTTTAAAAAAAGATCGAAAAAGAAGATTATTGATATTAAATAATTATGATAAAAAATCTTAAAATAGCAACAATACTACCTTATAAAGAAAATTATACAGTATCTAAGGCGCAGGCAGCAGCAATATGGGTTTGTGACTTTTATAAACATTCTAAAAATAAAAAAGATAATTTTATTTTTGGCAATACAAATACAAAAGATTATTTATCTAAAAATTACATAAATGTACCATTAAAAAAAAAATCTAAACTTACAAGTACAACAATTGAATATTGTGATAATTTTATAAAATTAATAAATGGAAAAGATTTTGATATAGTTGAAATACATAATAGACCACTCGTATTTAGTTATTTAAAAAAAAAAATAGATAAAAAGTTTATTTTATATTTTCACAATGATCCGATATCAATGAAAGGGTCTAAAACAGTTTCAGAAAGAATTAATTTACTAAATAATGTTGATAAGATTATATTTGTAAGTAAATGGACACAAAATAGATTTTTTTAAAGATCTTGATCAAAAATTATTACAAAAAACTGAAGTTATTTATCCAAGTATTCATAAAGAAAAAAAAATTTATAAAAAAAATAAGAATATTGTTTTTGTCGGTAAATTAAATGAGTCAAAAGGTTATGATATATATAAAGATGCCATAATAAGAATATTGAATGAATTTCAAGAGTGGAAAGCATTTTCAATTGGTGATGAGAGTAGAAAAAGACCAATAATTAATCATGAAAGACATATTGAGGTTGGTTTTTTAAAACATAAAAAAGTTTTAAAATTTTTAGATAAATCTGAAATAGCTGTTGTCCCTTCTAGATGGGAAGAACCCTTTGGACGTACTGCTTTAGAATCTTCATCAAGAGCATGTGCAACAATAATTTCAAATAGAGGTGGATTACCAGAAACCACTGATCATTGTTTAATTTTAAAAAAATTAAGTGTAGATGAATTATATCAAAATATTAAAAAATTAATTACTGATAAAAAATTAAGATCAAAACTACAATATTTAGGTTTTAAAAATGTTAAACATTTAACTAAATCAAATGCTATATTAATTGACAGCATTAGAGAAAAATTAATTCATAATTTTAGTCTTAATTATATTAAAAATAAATTAAGAATAATTAATCTCTATAATAGTGGGCAGAAAATTAACCACCGTTTATATAATATTTCTATAGGAAAAAAATTTACTAATGGTTTTATTAGAAATGGTCATGATGTATTGGAAATAAGTGATAGAGATTTTATAAGGCAAAATCGTTTTCTTTCTATTAAAAACACTAATTCTAGATTTCAAACCTACCTATTAGAAACGTTTAAAAATTATAACCCAGATTTTTTTATATTTGGACACACAAATAATATTAATTTAGAAACACTAAATACTATTAAATCTGCAAATAAAAGTTTAATTGTTTCTCAATGGAATGAAGATCCTGTTATGCCTAGTTTAAACTATTCAAAAAAAAATATCGATAATATTTCAATGTATAATGATTATGTTCATCATAATTTCATAACTACAGATCCAAAAGTTCTTATTAAACAAAAAAAATCAATCAATAATTTGCACTTCTTTTTTGTCCCCGTTGATAAAAATATAGAGTGTTTTGATGTTTATAAACTGAGCCCAGCAATGGATTTATTTTATGCTATGAGTCATGGTGTAAATAGAGCGACTTTAAAAAAAGGGAAAATTGATAATAGAATTATTTTTTTAAATAAATTAACTTCCAAGCTTAAGAATGTTAATTATGATTTTTATGGTTTTAAAAATAAAGAACCAATTTGGGGTAATGATTTTTACCAAGCATTAGTGAATTCAAAAATGGGGCTTAATCTAAGTAGGGGATTGCCAACAAAATATTATTCTAGTAATAGAATTGCATCATTAATCGGAAATGGTTTATTAACTTTTATTGATAAAAAAACCCAAATTAATGATTTTTTTAACAAAAATGAGATTATTCTCTATGATAATATAGATGACCTTTCCCAAAAAATTTCTTTTTATAAGAACAACCCTAAATTAAGAAAAAAAATCGCTTATAATGGTAAAAAAAAATATTTTAAATTGTTCAATGAACTGAAAATTACTAAATATATTATCGACACTTCATTAGGTAATTCATCAAAATTATATTAATGGAAATTTACCTTAAACTTTTTGAAGTTTTATTCCCTGTATTTTTTGTTGTGGGTATTGGATATTATTTGGGAAAAAAAAACCCTAAAATTGATACCACGTTCATAACAAATTTTGCGGCAAATGTTGGTACCCCTGCAATGATTATATATGCTTTAAATCCAGAAAATATATCGTTCAATATTTTTATAGATTATTTTTGGTACTATGCATTAGCGATTGGTGGATTTATGATTACTGGAGTAATAATATTATATCTTTTAAACACTAAAGATATAATCAGAGAATTACCTCCATTAACAATGCCGAATACTGGAAATATGGGATTACCAATATGTTTATTCGCTTATGGATCTCAAGGATTAGGAGTTTCGGCAGCTATATCTGCTCTAATTATTTTATGCCATTTTACTCTTGGCGTATTTTTTAGCTGACAGAAAATTTAGTTTAAATGTTATACTTAAAAGTCCTCCTTTCTATGCAATAATAATAGCAATAATTTTACTTTATTATGATCTAGAACTTCCTGGATTTGTTGAAAATACTACTTTCTTACTTATGTATGCAACAATATTTCTTATTTTAATGTCTTTAGGAATTGCATTAACAAGACTAAAAGTTTTTTCTATTAATAAAGCAATATTTTCATCAATAGTAAGAGTAATCATTGGTCCAATAATTGGATATTTATTGATCTTATATTTTAATCTCGAGGGATTTGCTGCTGGTGTTTTATTAATCCAATGTTCAATGCCGAGTGCTGTTCTTAATTATCTTGTAGCATCAATATATTCTCCTAAAAGAATTGTAGATAGTGTTGCAAGTACTATTGTTGTTTCAACGTTAATGTCATTTATTACTATTCCTTTTGTTGTATTCTTTGCTTTAAAATACTTTAATTAATCTGTATCCTAGTCTGATGAAGGCTATAATTTTTTAATTTATTGGCATGGGTAATGCTTCCTATAATGGATGGTTTTGCAAAATACTTAAGTGCTGATATGCCCGTTTTACAAATAACGTGGGCAAGATATTTTTTTTACTGTTGTTTTCACTTTACCTATTATACTTATCTTCTTTAGGAAAAATTTAGTTTGGACAGATAAACCAAAATTACAATTTATAAGAGGTTTAATTCTTTTAACAGCCAACGTCTGTTTTTTTTATGCAATTTCAATTATCTCTTTAGCAAAAGCATTAACTTTAGCTTTTGTTGCACCAATAATAGTAACTGCTTTTTCACCAATCTTTTTAGGTGAAAAGGTTGGTTTTAGAAGGTGGTCTGCTGTAATTATTGGTTTCATAGGTACTCTAGTAGTTATAAGACCTGGTTTTGTAGAGATTAATTTAGCAAGTATTGCAGCTCTTGGAACAGGTATAATGTACGGGTTTTATTTAATCATCACTCGTAAATTAAGTACTTCAGACAATCCTTTATTAACTTTATTATTAACTGGTGTAGTAGGGGCTATAATTGTTTCTACAGTGATGCCATTTGTGTGGGTTAAACCTACCTTTAACCAGTGGTCTATGATGGCTGCTATAGGAATATTTGCCTGCATAGGGCATTTATTTTTAATATTATCTCTTAAATATGCTGATGCATCTAAATTAGCTCCATTTAGCTATTTTGAGATCATTACAAATATCATTATAGGTTATTATTTCTTTAGTGATTTTCCAGATAATTGGACTTTCTTGGGATTATTTATTATTATATTAAGTGGTATCTACATCTCAAGGAGAGAAAACCTAGTCAGAAAAATTAAATAATAGGTATTATTTATTTACTAATATATAAAGTATTACATTAGATATAATACTTAAATCATTGTATTTATTAAAATTTTTATAATATAAATTTATGAAAATTATTATAAAATTAATACTTATTTAAAATTAAAATATACTTAATTGTTATAAATTTTTTTTGTTTTTTGCTTAATTATAAAAAGTATTAAATAATCCAATAAAATAGCGGCTTTTTAACAATCTCAAATATGAAATTGATTGAATAATAGGGGAGTTTAAAAACGTTGATATAGTTGAATAGTAGAGTGATGCACTAATAGAATATACCATTTAAACGGCCATAGAGGGGTCTATTTTAGGTTTAGCTTCATATATGGTACAACTGAAGGGTGAATAATACTGATTAAGAGTAAATTAGGTATAAAAATCAAAAAAACGTTGATTTTAAAGACTTTTTTAATGTAAAAAAGCTTAAAAATTAGGCTAAATCACTACCTTCTCAGATCTAAGTAATCTAAGTTTTTGCTTAATTCCACCTCTTCCAGAGTAACCTCCAAGAGCTCCATCAGACCTAATCACTCTATGACAGGGTATTTTTGGGGCATATGGGTTTTTAGCACATGCATTAGCCACAGCACGAGCTGATTTAGGGCTTTTTATGCCAATAGCTACCTGTTTATAGGTTTTTACCTTACCTTTTGGTATAGTTTTAAGGTATTTCCAGACTTTTAATTGAAATTTTGTTCCCTGCACTGATTATTACCGTGGAATTAATAAAATTATATAACTTACAAAAAATATAATAGCCATTACAGACAAGAATATTGTGTTAAAACTCTTACCTGTGTTTCGATATTGAATAAAAGTTAAAACAACGAAACCAATCGAACTAATTAAAAACCATACTGCAGGAATTTCTCCATCAATTGAACCCATAATTTTTTTAATTTAAACTATTGACATTAAAAATCACTTGATATATTACTAACGATAATTAATTGTTATCAATAGTAATTTAATGAATGAGCTTACAACAGACTTAAAATCGCTTCATGAGGCAACGTTAAATAACCTTAAAAGTTCTAAGGCAGACAATACTTTAAGGGCGTATAAATCAGATTTTAAAGATTTTGGTGCTTTTTGTACGAAGCACGGTTTAAATTCATTACCATCAGAGCCTAAAGTAGTATCCTTATACCTTACCCATCTTTCTAAGAATTCAAAAATAAGTACATTAAGAAGAAGATTAGTATCAATTAGTATGGTTCATAAACTTAAAGGACATTATTTAGATACTAAACATCCAATAATAGTGGAAAATTTAATGGGCATAAGAAGGGTGAAAGGTAGTATTCAAAAAGGTAAAAAACCTATATTAATCAATCATTTAAAATCAATAATTAATATTATAGATCAACAAAAAGATGACGAAATTAAAAAATTTAGAGATAAATCAATAATCCTAATTGGTTTTGGAGGCGGTTTTAGACGAACTGAAATTATTTCGATTGATTATGAAGATCTTGAATTCGTTTCTGAAGGTTTAAAAATCACTATTAAAAGGTCTAAAACAGATCAATTTGGAGAAGGTATGATTAAAGGTCTTCCCTACTTTGCAAATGAAATTTATTGCCCAGTTGTAAATTTAAAAAAATGGTTAGAAATATCAAAAATAAAATCAGGACCTATTTTTAGAAGGTTTGTTAAAGGTTCGTTGTTAACAGATAAAAGATTAACAGATCAGTCTGTAGTGCTGCTAATGAAGAAATATTTAGATTTAGCTGGAATTGAAAATAAAAACTTTGCAGGTCATAGCTTAAGATCAGGTTTTGCAACAGTTGCTGCTGAGTCAGGTGCTGATGAGCGTAGTATTATGGCAATGACAGGTCATAAAACTACACAAATGGTTAGAAGATATATTAGAGAAGCAAATATATTTAAAAATAATGCACTAAATAAGATTAAGATTTAAATTTTTCTTAATGTTTCTGAATAATTTAAAATATTCATAAATTTGATATGATTATAGTAATAATCTTTAAATTTTAATTTAGAAAAATCATTGCAATCTAAAAATAGCGGAAATTCATTTTTATCTTTTTTAATAATAGAAACACCAAAATCAATAAGACAAGTAATGATATTAAGATCATTTCTGGTTCTCAATTCAACTATTGACTTCCAAACATCTCCATTCCAGGAACCTCGGTATCTTGGAACAGCTTGTTGTGCTAAACTTCTAGGTAGACAATCATGGATCAAAATAAAGCCATCTTTATTTAATATTTTTAATGCATTATTAATATCGTTTAAAACTTGTTTGTATTCATGAAGACCGTCGATAAAAATAATATCGTATCGATCTTGGTTATTTAAAAAAAAATTATCACTGGTAGAACGTATTGTACCGCCACTTATAGGATCAACTCCGACTTTATGTTTTATTTTTATTTTTGAAAATGATTGGTTCTTATCACAACCAATTTCTAAATAAGTATTAAATTTATATTTATCTATTATAAATTGAATTAAATCCCATCTATAAATATTTTTAGGAAAATCAAATGAAAGCTTTTTAGAAAATCTTTCAACAAATAAAAAATAATATATTCTATTTACAAGTAATTTAAAAAAATTTAATTTTTCCATTAAGTCAATAAATTAAACGATATAAATTAGAAATAAATAAGAATATAGAAATTAAACGAAAAAAATTTTTAAAAAACTTTCTAATTCTAAATAAAAATAAATTTTTTATAGTTCTTTGAAGATAGTCTAAAAAATGTTTTAAAATTATAGAGTATAACTTAAATTTTGAGAAATTTTTTTTATAATAAATGTATTCAGAAATTTTGTGAATTATTGAGAGTTTAATACTAGTAAAAATATTTGCGTTTGACGATAAACCTTGCATGTGTACCATCTTTGCGTCAGGTATTTCAATTACTGATTTATTATGTTTGTGAACACGATCACAAATTTCATTATCTTCAAAATACATAAAAAAGTCCTCATCAAAGCCACCTATTGTCTTAAAAAAAGTAGTATTCATGAATATAGAACAACCTATTATATAATCATAACAAGTATCAAATTTAGGTAATATTTCACTTGGATTACTTTTATAATTTGATTTTAATCTTGATATAGAACCATTTGTTCTTCTGATATTATTTTGATTATAAAGACTAGGAGCTAAAATACCTATATTTTCATAGATTTGATATTTATCATAAAGTATTTGAATAGCATCTACATCTATTATTATATCAGGGTTAAGGATTAAAATATACTGTGTTTCGGCACTTTTAACACCTAAGTTTATTGCACGGCCATAACCAATATTTTCTTTCATTGCAATGTACTTAATATTAGTAAATTGATTAATTAATTTGAAAGTTTTCTTTGAATTTGAATTGTCAATAATTATGGTTTTAAATTTTTTCAATTTTTCTAAATTTTTTTCTATTAATTTTTCGCTATTAAAACAAACTATAATTAATGTTACGTCTTTATAAATGCTCATTTTTTTAATAATTGGACCCATTTAGGAATTATTTTTTCCATTCTATATTTTTTGGAATGATTTACAGAGTTTTTAATCATTCTTTTATCTAAACCGTTTGTAGAAATTGAAAGAATTTTTTTTGAAATTTCATCATAATTCCGTAAAAGAAAACTGTTGTAATTGTTTATGGATAAATCTTTTAATGCAGTTTTTCCAAAAGTTAAAATTGGTAAACCGCAAGAGTTAGCTTCAAGTGCATTTAGGCAAAAAGTTTCATCAAACCCTAAACATATCATGCCAGAAGATTGATTATAAGAATGTTTAAGTTTATCTTTAGAAACTCTGCCAAAAAAGAAAATATTTTTTTTTCTATAATATCGTAGTTTGTTTTCAAAATCAGATTTATTAATCCCAAATATATAAAATTTTATTTTTTTATTTCGTGGATAGATTTTATTGATCCATATATTGATTGTCTCTTGAAGCCCCCTCTTTCTTTGCACTGACCATACAAAAATTTGTTTACGTTTAAATCTTATTTTTTTTGAAATAAATCTTTTAGATAAAAAATTTTTGATAATTATTTTTTTATTAAATAGATAAAAATTAGATGTTTTATTCTTCAAATATTCACTTACAAACACTACTGTAATTTTATTTTTAAGAATTGATATTAATTTTTTTTTCCTAAATGCTTTTTCAATTGATAAAGTATTGTGTAACCATAAAATTTTTTTAGAATTTTTATAATAATTAAAAATACTTGGTTCATTTGAGCTAACTATTATATCAAAATTAACTTTATTCTTTTTATCAATAATTTCTTTAATTGGTATATTAGTTACTCCATTTTTTTTTATTTTTTGGGTTGTATAAGTTGCTAAAAATATTTTTAATTTATTCTTCGCTAGTTCTTTGCATAAATCTACATTAAGACTTTCAATACCACCTAATGAAGCTATATTTTTTTGAATTAATATTAAATTTAAATGGACAATAGAATAAAATATTCATTTTAATTTTACGGACGAAAACATCTTATAATAGTAATAAGAAATTTTATCTTTAATTAAATCGATATAATAGTAAAAATCTTTTTTAGGTTCTGAGAGATTGTTATTATGAAATAAATGAGATTTAAGATAATATTTCTTAAAAAATTTTATTGAAATACCCCATTTAAGTAAAAAAATTTTATTAGCTGTGGATCCTTGATTCTTTTTAAAAAAGGATTTCTGATTTTTATGAATAGTAACTGACCCAAAATGATAAACTCTGGATTTATTTAAGCATTTAAAAGTCCTGACACCAGATTTCCATAATTTCATATTTAAATCAGGATCAGAACCCATCCCAGGAGAAAACTCTTCACTAAATCCCCCTACTTCATTCCAAAGATCTTTATGTATTAAATGAGGAGCCCATGTCGATCCTTGAAAGTCATCATGTTCTAGGTTTTGATAATTTTGTAGAAGAAAGTCTTCATCAAAATTTTCTACTGTATCGCCTGCATGAAGATTCAAATGTCCATTTAGTTTTGGATCACCATTTATCATTATACTTGATAAATAAAATTTATTCGTTTTTAAAGACTTAACCTCTTCTAAAAGAAAAAAAATCCCATTTTGGAAGAAAATACATATCATCATGTGCGTATAATATATAATCAAATGTACTGAGTTTACTAACTTTATTACATCCTATGCAAAGACCATCGTTAACAGGTGAAAGAGTATATTGTAAATTATTTTTTTTTTACTAATTCAATACTACCATCTGTACCTTCGTTTATATGAAGTAATATTTGATTATTAAAATGAGAATTTTTTTTTAAGCTATTAATACAAAGTTCTAAATATTTGATATTATTAAAAGAAGGTATAATTATGGAAATCATTTTCTTATTTATAAACTTTTAGAAACAAAAATTAAGTCATCATGTATCCAGTTTACTAATTTATAATTTCGTTTTTTCATAAATTTATAAATTTTTTGATTTTACAATATTTTCAATTTTATGTTCATAAAATTCTTTTATCAAAGGATTTATAAATTCAATGGCTACAACTTTAGGTTTATATTTTTTTAAAATTAAGACCTTTTAAAACATTCAGTTCATTGCCCTCAACATCAATAGAAAGGAAATCAATTTTTTTAATATTAAATTTACAATTTTTAATAACATTATCGAGTGTATCAGTTTCTATTTTTTTAACTATTTTTGCACCTTTACCACTTTTTTTTGAAATTGTATTTTTGGGTGCTCGATTGTGAAAAAAATAAAATTTTGTAAAACCCTTGTGATTTGAGATAGCTATCTGTTCATTACAATCATGCGGTCTAAAATGATTAAACATATCAACAGAACTGAAATCTAGATCTATATTAATACCAAACCAGCCATTTTTGTGTAACAGATAAGTATTATTATTAATGAATGGATGATGGCACCCAACATCGATGTATACGCCATCTTTTTTATTTTTAAAAATGTCCTTTACAATAACGTCGACACCCCAATTAGCATTGATAATTCTAGGTTTAAATTTAAATTTTAAAAACTGGAATAAAAAATACAAATATTTAAATAAGCTTAAATTTGAGGAATATAAGTAACGTGCTTTTAATTTTTCTTCTAATTTCATTAATTATAAAGTCTAATTAAAGTTGGAAATTTAAGAATATTTTTACTATTTTTAAAAATCGACAAACAGTTTCTTGAGTTTAATTCTGTAGTTTTGTGTGTAATAATCACAATAGTAGCTTTTTTATTTATTTTATCTGGAGTTTGTATAATTCTTTTTATTGAAATTTTATATTTAGCTAATCTATTTGTAATATATGATAATACTCCAGACTTATCTTTTACTTCAAATCTTAAATACAGTGAATTTGAGTAACTATCACTATTAAATGCCTTTATTTTTTTTCTTTTTAATGAAGATACTCCAAAAGGCTTATTTAAATTTCCTCTAAGAATTGACAATAAATCTGATAATAAAGAAGATGATGTAGGCCCGGGTCCAGCACCTTCACCTTGTAAAACACTCTCCCCTACTGGTTTACCTTGTGTGATTACAGCATTCATTACGCCACTTACATTTCCAATATAAGATTTTTTACTTACCATACAAGGATGAACTGTTTCAAATAATTGATTATTTATAATTTCTGATATTCCTAATAGTTTTATTCTTAAATTTAATTGACTCGCAATTTTTATATCTTTTAAATCAATATTTTCTATACCTTCCATTATACATTTGTGTTTAGAAATTTGATTATTAAAAGCAAGTGCAGATAAAATTCTTACTTTGGCGAATGCGTCAAACCCATTTAAATCAAGTTTTGGGTTATTAGGTTCTGCATAACCTAAAACTTGAGCTTTTTTTAAAACTTTATTGAACGGTTCATTTGAACTTTCCATTTCTGACAAAATATAGTTTGTTGTACCATTTAAGATTCCATAAACTTTTTTAATTTGATTAGTTGCTAACCCCTCCTTAATTGATCTTAAAATAGGAATTCCTCCTGCTACCGAAGCTTCAAACTCAAGATTAACATTATTTATTTCAGCTAAATTAGCCAAATAATCTCCGTGTTTAGCAATTAGTGCTTTATTTGGAGTAATAACATTAATTTTATTTTTAAGTGCAGTCTCAACGATTTTTTTTTGAAATACCATCAGCCAATCCAATGGCTTCAAAAAGAATATCAATTTTTTTTTCATTTAAAATTTTGAGTGGATCTGAATAAAAAATCTTTTTGTCAATTTTAAACTTTCTTTTCTTGTTTTTGTTTTTAGCTGAAATTGCAACTATTTTTATTTTTTTTCCTGTTTTTTTTTCAATATCATTCTTTTTCAATTTGAGTTCATTGTACAAATAAATACCAATTTGACCCAAGCCAATTATTGCAATATTCTTAATTTTATCCATTTTATTCATCTATATTCGGATATGAATTGTTTTTGGCATACTCTTTAAGTTTTAATTTAAACTCACTAAGGTTCATATCTTTATTAAAGTTATAATTTTTTTTAATTAAATTTTGAGAGCATGAAGTTAAAAAAAATAAAATTATCAACATATATCTCATATTAAACCTTCAAATTCTTTAAATCCGAATTTTATATTCATATTTTGAATAGCCTGACCTGCGCCACCTTTTATTAAATTATCAATAGCTGACAATATTATAATTTTATCCTTACGTCTCGTTTTACAAACAGAAATAAAACAATTATTTGAATTAATAACATCATTTGTACTTATCAAAGAATTATTCTTTAAAATTTTTACAAATTTGTTTTTTTTATGATAATTTTTCAAGATCATTTCAATTTTTTTAATTGAAAAACCTGACTTTAAATCAAGATAAATGGTACTTAAAATGCCTCTAAACATTGGTGTTAGATGTGGTGTAAATATAAAGCTAAAATTCGAACTAGTGTGATTTTTAATTTCTTGCTCAATTTCAGAGTTATGTCTATGGAAGCCTACACCATATGCACTAAGAGATTCATATAAATTTTTTTCTTTATATTTTTTATGAACACCTCTGCCAGCTCCTGAATAACCTGATTTTGAATCTATTATTATATTATTAGTACTGATTGTTTTTTTTTTTAATCAAAGGTATTAATGGTAAAAGGATTGATGTCGGATAACAACCAGGACATCCAATTATATTAAACTTTTTTAAACTTTTTTTATTAATTTCAGGTAAAGAATAGATACTTTTTTTAATATTTTTAATTGCCTTATGTTTTTGCTTATACCATTTTAAATATTCCGATTTATTTTTAAGTCTAAAATCAGCGGCTAAATCAATTAAAACATTATTTTTTAACAAGTTGTTTGAAATTGTTTGTGCTTCGCCATTAGGCAATGCTGTAAAAACTACATCAACCTTATTAAGATATTCTTTTTTAAACTTAATAATTTTCGGTAATTTTTTTGATTTTAAAGATTTATCAAAATAGGAAATTTTTTTACCTACAGAAGAATTACCACATAAATATTTTACATTCACATACTTGTGTTTAATTAATAATTTTATCAATTGAACACCAATGTAACCTGTTGAACCAGCAATTAAAGCATTTAGCTTACGCATTTTATATTATAACAGTTAAAAATTAAAAAAAAATTATCTTTTAGAGAACTGGAAGCTTCTTCTAGCTTTTCGCCTACCAGGTTTTTTTCTCTCAACAGCCCTAGAGTCCCTGGTTGTTAATTTTTCCAGTTTTAGTGTTGATTTAAAGTTTTCATCAAACATTACTAAAGCTTTTGAAATTCCATGAACCATTGCACCAGCTTGACCTGTTGCACCACCACCCTTTACGCTGCATCTGACATCGTATTCGGTAGATTGATTAATTAGTTCGAATGGACGAGTAATTTGCATTTTATGATTATCACTAGCAAAATAATCACTAAAGAGTTTTCCATTAACATAAATTTTACCAGAACCTTTTTTTAACCAAACTTTTGCTATTGATGTTTTTCTTCTACCTGTAGCATATTTGCTGTCCTTAAAATCTAATTTAATTTTTGGAATTTTTGAGCTTACTTGATTATTTTCCATATTAATTCTTAATTACATTTTTTGTATTTAGTTTTTTCTAATTCTATAAGTTTTGGATTTTGAGCAGTATGTGGGTGCTCAGATCCAGAATAAATTTTAAGTTTTGTTAGTTGTTTTTTACCTAAAACTCCACCAGGCAACATTCTTTTAACTGCAAGTTTTAAAATTTCACCTGGTTTTTTTTCTTTAAGTTTTTCTGGAGTAATTTCTTTAATTCCTCCTGGATATCCAGTGTGTCTGTAATACTTCTTATTATGAAATTTTTTTCCAGTAAATTTTATTTGTTCAATATTTTTTACAACAACAAAATCTCCATGATCCATATGTGGAGTATATGTAGTTTTGTTTTTACCTCTTATAATTTTAGAAATAATAGTTGCCAATCTCCCTACTACTGCATTTTTAGCATCAATCTCATACCAAGATGAAGATAACTGGTCTTTTTTAATGAATTTAGTCATTGTGCAGGATTAATACTAGTAATAATTATAAAGTCAAATTTATATTTTTATTGTTTTATGCTAAAATTTTGATATAACTAAATTGCCGATTTGATCCTATTGCGGGCTAACAGCTAAACAGGAAACTTTCACAGAAAATCGGTAGGTATTTGAACTATATTGTGCGCCTTGCATAAAGCTAAAGCACTAAAAAAGGAGTAAAATGACTAAAAAAAGAAATAATCCTGAAACTATAGCCATACACGGTGGCGATTATAGAAGTGATCCAGCTACCAATGCTGTTGCTGTACCAATCTATAGAACTACATCATATCAATTTAATAGCACTGAGCATGCAGCTAATCTTTTTGCATTAAAAGAATTTGGTAACATTTACACAAGGATAATGAATCCAACAAATGATGTTTTAGAAAAAAGAGTTGCAGCTTTAGAAGGTGGTCTGGCATGTCTAACTGTTGCATCTGGTCAAACAGCTTCAACATTTGCAATTTTAAATGTTGCTCAAGCCGGTGATAATATAATTAGTTCAACAGATCTATATGGTGGTACTGTATCTTTATTTACACATACTTTAAGTAAATTGGGTATAGAAGTAAGATACGCTGATCCAAGTGATCCTAAAAACTTTGAAAAAAAAATCGATGATAAAACACGAGCTTTTTACGGAGAAACATTACCAAATCCGTATCTTAGAGTTTTTCCAATAAAAGAAGTTTCAAATATTGGGAAGAAATATAATATACCTCTAATAATGGATAACACTGCTTCACCTGTTATTTGTAAACCAATTGAACATGGAGCTGCAATTGTGATTCATTCACTCACAAAATATATTGGTGGGCATGGAACTGCTGTTGCTGGAAGTATAGTTGATAGTGGTAATTTTGATTGGACCGCTGACCCTAAAAGACAACCTTTATTTAATGAACCTGATGCAAGTTATGGTGGAGTTGTTTGGGGTAAAGCAGTTCCTGAACTAACAGGTGCTAATGTTCCATTCGCAGTTCGGGCAAGAGTTTGTTTATTAAGAGATCTTGGTTCAGCATTATCTCCAGATAACGCTTTTGCAATAATTCAAGGTTTAGAAACAGTAGCTTTAAGAATGAAACAACATTGTCAAAATGCTGAGAAAGTAGTTAACTTTTTAAAAAAACATAAAGAAGTTACAAAAGTTATCTACTCCACTGAACATGAAAAACCTATATCTGATAGAGCAAAACAATATCTTAAAGGTGGTAATGGACCTATGGTGGGTATTGAGCTTAAAGGTGGGATAGAAGCAGGTAAAAGATTTATTGAGTCTCTTAAAATGTTTTATCACGTGGCAAATATAGGAGATGCAAGAAGCTTGGCTATTCATCCTGCTAGCACAACACATAGTCAATTAAATGAAAAAGAACTTGCTGACTCAGGAGTTACCCAAAGTTATGTTAGACTGTGTATCGGTCTAGAACATATCGATGATATAATTGAAGATTTGGATCAAGCTTTAAATAAATCATCGAAAGGAACTTTAAAAGCAGTTAGTTAAATTTTGTATTTAAATAGAAAAAATAAATACATGAACAGACTAAAAATATTGAACTTATTTGGTGCATTGATGCAATAAAAATCTTTGCACCAAATATTATTGTTAGAATACCTAAAATAATTTGTAAAATTATAAAAAAGCCTAAAATATTTATAGATTTATATAATTCAAACATTTTATTTCTATAAATTTTATAAAACATAAAAATATAAAAGATCCCAATTAGATAAGCTAAATTTCTATGAATAAATTGATCTAATGATGGATCACTAAATGCTGATATTTTAAATAGATTTAAAGGAATATTGTCATCTGGAAAATATGTGTTACCCATTAATGGCCAGGAATTGTAAATTTTTCCTGCATCCATACCCGACACAAATGCGCCAATAGAAATTTGCAAGAAAATCAAAATCAGAAAAAAAAATGGAATTAATGGATTTATTTTTTTTTTTGATATAACAGTAGTTATTTTTATCTTTAAATAATTCCAAAAAATTAAAGATAAAATCAAAAAAGCAATTAACAAATGAATAGAAAGTCTAAAATGACTTACATCTATTCTATTAACCAAGCCGCTACTTACCATATACCACCCGATAAATCCTTGAAAACATATAAGAAAGAAAATCAAATATAAATTAAGTAATTTCTTTACATCAATTTTAAAGGAAAAATATATTAAAGGTACAAAAAAACAAATACCAATAATTCTTCCAAGAAACCTATGTGCCCATTCCCACCAAAAAATTACTTTGAATTCTTGGATGGTCATATTGTAATTTTGTAATTTAAATTCTGGAATTTCTTTATAAAGATTGAAATATATTAACCAATCACTTTTGTTAATGGGAGGAAAAAAACCAGAAAATAATTGCCATTCTGTTATAGAAAGGCCCGAGTCAGTTAATCTTGTTAAACCTCCAACAACTATCATAATTGATATAATCCAAAACATGAAAATCAACCAAAGTAATAATTGATTATTAATTTTAGTATTTACTGTATACATAATGAGATAAATATAATAATTTTTTAATTATCCAAATATATAAATGTCGCCATTAAAAAGAAAAAAACTAAGTAAAATTAGATTTGAATTAGATAAACTTGATAATTCTCTTATAAAAATTATTAAAAAAAGAACTAATTTAGTAAAAAAAGTTTTAGCTTTAAAAGAAAAAAAGAGTCAAATTGTTGATAATAAAAGAATTAAAATTATTCTTAAAAATATTAAAGCTAAATCAATTAAAAATAACATTGATCCAAAAATAACACAAAAAATTTGGAAAAATATGATTTCAGCTTATATCGATTTTGAAAGAAGGAATTTTAAAAAAAAATAATTATTTACTGTGTGGTGGTAATTTTTTTTCAACGAAAACTTCATGTTTTCTTGTTGCGGGATTATATTTTTTTGCTTTAAGTTTAACTTTAGCTTTTTCACCACCAGCTGGCTTTTTTACATAATAAAAAAATGGGCTATCAGGTTTAGCCTCTGGAACTAGTCTTACTTTAACGTGTGTTTTTTTTGCCATATTATTTTAAGTTTTTTAATTCTTTTATTAAACTTGAAATGTTTACAATTTTATTCTTTAAATTATCAGCTTTTATAGAATTATTTAAAGTTTCGTCAAGTTTTAAAGGCTTCTTGTCATTTAGTATTTTTTTTACACCATTAATAGTCATACCTTGATCTTTTAAAAGAAAATGGACCTTTTTTAATACTTTAATATTTTTTTCATCATAATATCTTCTATTTCCATTCAAAATCTTAGGCTTAATTTGTTTAAATTCTTTTTCCCAATAACGGATTGTGTGAGTTGCTTTCGAGTTGCTTTTTTTTGTTTTTAAACCAAGTATTTTTACTACTTCCCCTATTGTCTTATAAGCACCTGTATTTTTATTCATTTTCTTTTTTTATTTATTAAATCTTTAAATTCATTCGAAGGCTTAAACAGTACAACATTTCTTTCAGAAATTAGTTTCTCTTCCTTTGTTTTTGGGTTTCTGCCTAATCTTTCTTTTTTTGTTCTTATTAAAAAGGTCCCAAATTTTGCAATTTTAATTTTTTTTTCTTTGATTAAATTTGATATTATTAATGAAAAAAATTCATCAATTAAATTTTCAGAAATTAATTTTGAAAAACCAACTTGCATATAAACTTGATTAACTAAGTCTTTTTTAGTTAAGTTTATTCTCATTTGTTTATATTGTTTTTTATTTTATCTATTAAATTGCCTTTTACAATTTTATTACAAACATTTAATGAGTTTGAAAAGCCTAAATAATCTGTTCCACCATGACTTTTTACAACTGGTGTATCTAATCCTATAAAAATTGCTCCATTGTATAATCTTGGATCTAACCTTTTTTTAAATTTTTTAATATTAGAAATATTTAATAAAGAGGAAATTTTACCAATTAAACTACCACCTAGTGCTTTTTTAAGTTCTTCAATTATAAAATTTGCTGTTCCTTCGGCAGTTTTTAATGCAACATTTCCTGTAAATCCATCAGAAACAATTACGTTAACCTCACCTTCCATTAATTGGTTACCTTCTATATATCCTGCAAAATTAAAATTATCATTTTTTTTATCATTTAATAGTTGAAAAGTTTCTTTAATAACTTCGTTACCTTTTAATTCTTCTGAACCAATATTCAATAAAGCTACATTTGGATTTTTTTCTGGATATAAAGATTTATATAGAGATGCACCCATTATTGAAAAGTCTACTAGATTTTTTGAGCCACATTCTATGTTTGCTCCTAGATCTAAAACAACACTCATACCCTTTTTATTTGGCCAAAGCGCTGAGAGAGCTGGTTTATCGATATTTTCAATCATCTTAAGGTTAAGTTTAGCTATAACAAGAAGTGCACCTGTGTTTCCTGCGGAAATAACTATATCTGTTTCCTTTTTTTTAACACTTTCAATTGATAACCACATGCTAGTATCCTTTCCTCTTTTTGCTGCCTCAAGAGGACTATCTGTACTTTTCACAACTTTATTAGTGTGAATAATTTTATAAAAATTTTGGTCAACTTTATCATCTATATATTTTGATATTTCATCTTCATTACCAAAGATATGAAAAAAATTTTCATTATTAAACTTATGATTGTGAATTATACCATCAATAATTTTTTTAGGTGAACCGTCACCACCCATTGCATCTACTGCAATTTTAATAAGATCTGACATTAAATGATTTTAAGTTATTTATTCCTTGGGGTCTAGAACTTGACGACCTTTATACATACCAGTTTTCAAATCTAAATGATGCGATAATCTATATTCACCAGATTTTTTGTCTTCAATAACATTTTTTGCTGAAAATTTCATGTTCTGAGATCTTCTCATGCCAGTTCTTGATGGTGTTTGTTTTCGTTTAGGTACAGCCATAATTATTGGTTACTTACACTTTTTAAATAAGAATTCAAAGTTTTTTTTGATAATTTATTGTGAAAATCATCAAAATAATCAACTAAATGATCATTTTCATTAAAATTATGCAAAAATTTTGAGACAATATTTTTTTTTTCAATTTTATTAAGATTATCCCAAAAATGAACTTCTGAAACAATAGAGTGAAATAAGTTGATGT
>CACGKH010000008.1 GCA_902573585.1 uncultured Pelagibacteraceae bacterium | reverse complement strand
ATGATTATACACAATATGTACACCAGAAAATATGCATATAGAGATAATATAGGCTCTAATAAATCCAAAAAAGAATCCAAACATCGTATCCAAACTGCCGATTCCTGAATAACTTACAGCTCTACCTATTCCTTTATTAATCATTAATATTAGGAATATTACAATAATAAAGATTGCAATTCCAAGTCCAATATCTAGGACATACTCATTATCAATTACATCTTTTAAAAAAGGTTTCACTTTTGGAAATAATATTAATGTAATTACGTATGCTAATAACCATTTGGCCATTGATAAAATGCTTAAAACAAAACCTTTTCTGTAACATTTAATCAAAGAAAGAATAGTAAGAATTAAATAGATTATATCAATGACTGAAGAGGCTTCATAAAGATTTGAAATTAAATTGGGCACTAAATTATTTTCCAAATGGTTTAATCAATAAAATTAGAGAGGGAAGTAAAGTTAAAACAGAAATCATTGCTAATAACATTGCTAGTCCTGTAAAAATTCCAAAATAAATTGTAGGGATAAATTTAGAAAGTACCAAAATTGAAAAACCAAATACAATTGTAATAGAAGTGTTTAAAATTGCTCTTCCTACTGTAGAATGACATAAATTTATAGTTTTTTTGTAATCATTTAAATTATTAAATTCTTCTTTAAATCTATAGATATAATGGATGCTGTTATCGACAGCTATACCAATTGTGATTGCCGCAATAGTAATTGTCATCATGTCTAATGGAATTCCGATTAGACCTATTATTCCTAATATAAAAAAAGCTGCTATAAAGTTTGGTATTACTCCGATAAATGATAATTTAATATTTTTGAAAAGAACTAAAAACATACCAAATATCCCAATCATTACTAAACCTAAAGTTAAAATTTGCGATTTAAAAAGACTTTGTAATAAATTATTAAATAAAATTAAAACACCAGCAAGTTTAAATTCATTTTCTTTCAATCCAATTTTATTTTTTAAGTCGTTATTTATTTTTTCAATTAATTCATTTCTTCTTAAATTTTCTTGAGAGTCAATTATTCGAAGATTAATTCGTGCTTCATTGTCCTCAATTGAAATATATGGATCAATAATTTCTGTTTTTATACTTTCAGGTATCTTAGAATATAAAACTCCCATTTCTAATGTACCTAAAGGTTTATTATTATTTAGTAATGTAGCTACGTCAATTATAGATGAGAATGACAAAACTTTTCCAACTTGTGGTAAGTTATCAAGATAGTTGTGTACTGCAGAAATTTTATCTATTTTGTCTTTTGTAAACCAATATTTTTCATCGTTTTGATCTCCCTCATCTCCCCAATCTTCAAATTCATCGCTATCATCAGTTTTTACATTTTCTTTTTTTGGAAATTTTAAAATAACTTCCAATGGAGTAGTACCTCCTAGTTTTTCATCGATCAGCTTCATTCCTTTATAAATTTCAGTTTTTTTACTAAAATAGTTTATAAAACTATTTTCAACTTCAAGACGGCTAATGCCAATTAAACTAAAAATGATAATGACTCCAGTCAATGTAAAAATTATTTTGTGATTATTCTGAGATATCTTTGCAAAAAAAGATGTAATTATGGAGTCTTCATATTTTTTTAAAGATATATTTTCATTTGACACAAAATTGATCAGAGTAGGAAGCAATGTAAATGTTATGACAAACGAAGTTATTAATCCAAAGGTCATCATCCAACCAAAATCAATAATTGGTTTTATTTCACTAAAAACCAAAGATAGAAATGCAATTACTGTAGTCAAAACAGTATATAAAATTGGCCAAAACATTTTATTAGTAGTTAGAGAAATCAATTCAAGAATATCTTTACTAGGATGATTTTCTTTGAGTTGTAAAAATCTTGTACTCATATGAATATTCATTGCCATAGTTAAAATTAACATTAGAGCAATGAAGTTTGATGAAATGACAGTTACTTTCCAACCAAGTAAACCAAGTATGCCCATCATTATCAATACTGAAAAAAAACAACTACTTATAGGAACTATAATCCAAATTAGCTTTCGAAAAACAAACCATAGGGTTGCAACAATAAATAAAAAAACACCTATTCCAAAAACAATGATGTCACTTTTAATGAAAGACATCATGTCATCTGCTATCATTGGAATACCTCCTAAATGTATTTTTCCAATATCTTCATAACTTTCAATGACGTCTCTCATTTCAAGAATATTTTGATGATTTTTTTTTTTAATTTGGTCTTTATATTCTTCAATTTCAATTTTTGACTTATCTTTTAAATTTTTTAAATCTTCGTTTTTTTTTATATTGACTATAATACCGCTTGTTTTACCATCTTCGCTGATTACAAAATTTCTAAATACTGGACTACTTAAAATTTCATCAAACCCTCTATTTCTATTGATATCTTCGTCTTTAAGTGTTTTAAATTTTGTGAGTCGTTCTTGTAGAGGGGCATCAGAACTATTTAAAAGTGGAATGTCTAAAAGAGTAATTACACTATGTACCCAGTCTAAGCTTTGTATTTTATATTTTAAACTTAAAAGGTTATTTATAGATATGTCAGAAACCATACCTTCATTTGGAGTATATGTTAAAATAAGAAATTCTTTTGAACCGTATCTTTTTGATATTTCCTGTAAATATTTAAGATCAGGATCACCTTCAATTAATAAAGTTTCAGATGAAGCATCTAATCTAAAATCTTTTGAATGATATCCAAAACTCATTAAAGCAATAAGTAATATTACAAAAATGGACTTTGGGTTTCGAAGTATTGTATTTTGATATAACTGGCTAAACATCTACATCTTTTATATAAAAATTTAGCTATTTTGAGTATCTTTAAATTTAGTGAACATTGCCTCAAACTCAAGAAAAACATTTCCAGTTGGTCCATGTCTTTGCTTACCAATGATTAACTCTGCTAAATTTGAAACTTCGTTCATTTTTGCTTGCCATTCTGCATGCTCTACAGTTGCAGGTTTTGGTTCTTTGTTTTCTAAATAATACGACTCTCTATACACAAACATAACTACATCAGCATCTTGCTCTATCGAGCCAGATTCTCTTAAGTCAGATAATTGAGGCTTCTTATTATCTCTTTGTTCAACTTGCCTTGATAGCTGGGAAAGAGCCACCACAGGTATAGACAGCTCTTTAGCTATAGCTTTTAATCCCTGTGTTATTTCTGAAACCTCTTGTACTCGTCCATCTTTATAATTTAAAGTACCTCTCATTAATTGAATATAATCGACAATAATCATATCAAGACCATGTATTCTTTTTATTCTTCTTGCTCGATTGCTCATTGCTGCAATTGTTATTGCAGGGGTCTCGTCTATAAATAAAGGTAATTCAGAAATATTTTTTGAGGTTTCTAAAAATTTGTCAAATTGCTCGTCAGATATTCTTCCACGTCTAATATCGTTTGATTTAATTCTTGATTGTTCTGCAAGAATTCTTGTTGATAATTGTTCAGAGGACATTTCCAATGAAAAAAAAGCTATACAAGATTTTCTTCCACTATCCTGCAATTTTTGAGCAGCGTTAAATGCTATATTTGTTGCTAGTGCAGTTTTACCCATTCCAGGTCTACCAGCAATTATGATTAGATCAGATTTGTGAAGACCACCTAGTCTATCGTCTAAATCTCTTAATCCAGTTGGAACACCAACTATACCTTCTTCGTTTTTATAAGCCGCTGAAGCCATATCAATTGTTTGTTTCATGGCTTCATCAAATTTTACTAAAGATGAGTTGAAAGAACCTTTTTCAGCTAAATCAAATAATAATCTTTCTGAATTTTCAATTATATTTTGACCGCTAGTTTTTAAGTCATTTAGTTTTGCAGTATCTATAGTTTGTTCAGAAATTTTTATAAGTTCCCTTCTTACAAACATATCATATATAATTTTGGAATATTCTGTAGCTTGTCTAGTTGCAGTTGAGAATTTTGTAATCTTAACTAGATATTCTGGAACATCTAAATCGTCTTTCTCATCTTCAAAATAATTCTTCAATGTAATTGGATTGGCAAGCATTCCTTTATATATTAGGCTTTCGATCGCACTAAAAATTTTTTGATGCATGGGATCATAAAAATTAGAACTTGAAATTATCATATTGATTTCATCAAATATTTCATTGGTTACTAAAATAGAACCAATCACAGCTTGTTCGGCTTCAATATTATTTGGTAATTCCTTGAATTGATCTTTAACAATACTTAATTGATTTTCCATTAATCAAAAATACACGAAATTTTTACTAATTTAAATTTCAAAAAAATCTTGGGGAAAAAATTGTATAATTATTGGATTGTTTCAGCAGAAGAAACATCTATGTTGATATCGGCATCAACTTCAGAGTGTAATGTGATCTTTACTTTAAATTTTCCTAAAGTTTTAATTTCATGTATAGGCTGAATCATTGAGGGTTTAATATCAATATTGTCAGTTTGTTTAATTAATTTTGATATTTCAGTTGGTTTTACTGACCCATAAAGTTCATTATTTTCAGTACTGAGTTTTTTAACTTGATAAACTTTCTTATTTATTTTTTCATATATTTCTTTAGCAAAACTTTTTTTCTCATTGTCTTTTTTTGAAAGTTCAGATTTTATCTTTTCAACTTGTGAAATATTTTCTTTTGAAGCGTAAAGAGCTTTTTTATTTGCAATCAAAAAATTTCTAGCAAAGCCTCTCTTAACATCTATTACATCGCCAATCGAGCCAATCTTTTTTAAGTTTTCTAATAAAATTACTTTCATTTATAACAGTGCTAGGTTTCGAGCTCTTTTAATTGACAACGATAATTCTCTTTGTTTTTTTTGACATACGTTTGTAATTCGTGATGGTAAAATCTTGCCATTCTCAGAAATATATTTTTTTAAAAGCTTAATATTTTTATAATCAACTTTTGGAGCACCTTTTGCTGAAAGTGGACAACTTTTTTTAAATTTGTATTTATTTGGTTGAAATATACTTAATTTTGCAAAATTGCTTTGTCTATTTTTTTTGTTACCACTTTGTCTTTTAGGCATAATTAGTTTTTTACAATTTCCTTTTTATCATTTTCAGGTTTTTTATTAAAATAATTAGTCTCTAAATCAAATTTTTTAACTTTCACAGTTAAAAATCTTATTAATTTTTTGTCTAATGACTCATTTTTTTCTAATTCTTCAATAATATTTCCCTTACCTTTTATTTTAAAATGGATATAGCTTCCTTTTCTATTTTTCTTAATTAAGTATGAAAGATTCAACAGTCCCCAATTTTCTGTTTTTATAATTTCACCATCATTTTTTTCAACAATTTTTGAATATTTTTCAGTTAATTGTTTGATTTCACTTGGTGAAGTGTCTTGTCTAGCTATTATAGTATGCTCGTATAAATTCATTTAAGTTCTTTAATAAAAAATGAGGATATACTATTATAAATCTTTAATTACAATAGCAAAAAGGATTAAAAAAATAGGTTTTTTTAGATGTTTTCAGTAATATTTCCAGGCCAAGGTTCCCAAATAATAGGTATGGGAAAAGAGTTTTTTGAAAAATACGATTTAGTTAAGAAGTTGTTTAAAGAAGCAGATGAAATCTTAGGTGTACCCTTATCTAAGACTATTTTAGAAGGTCCAAAAGAAAATTTAGATCTTACAGTTAATACACAACCAGCAATATTCTTAGTTAGTTACTCAATATTTAATGTTGTTAAAAAAGAATTCAATATTGATTTAAACCAAGCAAAATATTTTGCTGGACATTCTTTAGGAGAGTATTCGGCATTGTCTTGTGCTGGTTATCTAAATTTTTCAAATACAATAAAACTTTTAAGAGCAAGAGGAGATGCAATGCAAAATGCTGTTCCAAAAGGAGAGGGTGGAATGGTAGCGGTATTAGGATCAACGGTTGAGATTATTGAAAAAATTTTACAAGAAAATAAAAATGATTTTGTAGCACAGATAGCGAATGATAACTCAGAAGGACAGATAGTGATAAGCGGTAAAAATGTAGATTTAACTAAATTAATCGAAATTTTAAAATCAAATAATATTAAAAATATTAAACTGCCTGTTAGTGCTCCATTCCATTGCCAACTTATGAGTAAAGCCACAGATATAATGAAAAAAGAATTTGAAAATATAAATTTTGATGATGGAAAAAATATACTAATTTCTAACGTTACTGCAGATGAAATTTTGAATAAAGAAGAATTAAAAAGATTATTAGTCAATCAGATTGAAAATAGAGTAAGATGGAGAGAAAGTGTTCTAAAGATGATTGATAAAGGAATTAATCAATTTATTGAAATCGGCCCTGGAAAAGTATTATCAGGATTAGTAAAAAGAATAAATAAAAGTGTAAAAATTAATACAATTAATATTGAGAGTGATATAAAAGATTTAAAAATATGAATAATCTTAAAACTAAAAACATAATTGTGACTGGTGCTTCAGGAGGAATAGGTAACTCTATAATTCAAAAACTAAACGAATGTGGTGCAAATATATTAGCCTCAGGTACTAGAATTGAAAAATTGGAAGAATTAAAATCAAAGTTTAAAGATATAAAAATTTTAAAGTTTGATATTTCACAAAAAGATAAAATTGAAGAATTCATTGAAAATGCTTCAACAGAACTTGGCGGTAGCTTAGATTGTATTGTGAATAATGCAGGCATAACTCAAGATAATTTAGCAATTAGAATGAGCTTAGATGAGTGGGAAAAAGTTATAAATATTAATTTAACCTCAACATTTTTATTAAGTAAATTTGCCATTAAAAAAATGTTAAAAAATAAATCTGGAAAAATTATTAACATTACATCAGTTGTAGGTCATACTGGGAATTTAGGCCAAGCAAACTACACAGCTTCAAAAGCAGGAATTATTGCAATGTCTAAAAGCTTGGCTATTGAATATGCAAAAAAAAATATCAATGTTAATTGTATTTCGCCTGGTTTCATAAAAACTGCTATGACTAATAAAATAGATGATAAATTTAAAGAAATTATTATTTCAAAGATACCCTCTGGCAAGTTAGGAGAGCCAGAAGACATTGCAAATGCTGTTCTTTTTTTAGCTTCTAATCAATCTGATTATATCAATGGCGAGACATTACATGTTAATGGGGGGATGTATATGGCTTGACAAAACAAGTAATTAAACTATTAAGAATTTAAAACAAAAAGGATCAATATGTCAGAAGATGTTTCAAGTAAAGTAAAGAAGATAGTTGCAGATCACCTTGGTATAGATGAAGCAAAGGTAACAGAAGAATCTAGTTTCATAGATGATTTAGGTGCGGATAGCTTAGATACAGTTGAATTAGTAATGGCTTTCGAAGAAGAATTTGGATCAGAGATTTCTGATAGTGAAGCTGAGAAAATTTTAACGGTAGGTGACGCTGTTAAGTTTATTGAAGGAAAAGCAAACTAACTTATTTTAATGCCCACAGAAAATGATGGGGTAATGATAATTTTGTCATCTCCTTCGGGAGCTGGTAAAACCACATTAGTAAATCTTCTCTCAAAATTAAACAACTTTGAAATTTCTGTCTCACACACTACCCGAGAACCAAGGCCTAATGAAACTCAAGACAAAGACTATTATTTTGTTTCTGAAGAAAAATTTCAAAGATTAATAAAAAATGAAGAATTTTTAGAGTATGCAAAAGTTTTTGATAATTTCTATGGTACTACAAGAACACCGGTAATTGATAAATTAAATAAAGGCAAAAATGTTCTCTTTGATATTGATTGGCAAGGAGCAGATCAAATAAAAAATAAAAAGCTTGATTATAAACTAATAACATTTTTTATTTTACCTCCAAGTAAAGAGGTTTTATTTGAAAGACTATCTAATAGAGATATGAAAGATAAATTAATTGCTGAAGAAAGAATGAAACAATTTGGCCGAGATGTATTACATTGGATTAATTATGATTATGTAGTTATAAATGAAAATTTAGACACATGTTATTCAAAAATTAAAAACTTAATTCAAGCTGAAATTAATAATGGATCAAAAGATTACGATCCAGAATATATTAGAAAACATATTGAAAAATTAACATCTTAATTTTTCATATTCACTCGCTAATTTATAGTAAGTTTCAAAATCTAAATTTTGTGGTCTTAAATTCAAACTAATTTTCAGTTTATCTAATATATTTAAATTACCTAAAAACATTTGATTAAAAGGTTTTTTTGATCATCTTTCTTCGATGTCTAAAAAAAATTCTCGTTATTTTTTCTAAATTATAAGGGTCCTTTATTTTATGAAATTTTTTCTTAATTGAAAAAAATAATAGCGTACTTTCTATTTTTGGTTTTGGATAAAAACAATTTGGTTTAATATCAATAATTTTTCTGATATCTAATTTCCAATTAGCAAGTATTGAAAGCCTCCCATAATTTGACGAATTATGTTTTGAAATTATTCTCTCAGCCACTTCTTTTTGAAACATCAATATTAAATTAGAAAACCATATATTTTTATCATTTAGATTTAAAATCCATTTACACAAAATTTCTGTAGAAATATTATAAGGAAGGTTTCCAAAAACAATCAATTTATCATCGCAAATTTTGTTTTCATTTATATTTAAAACATCATCATTAATTATGTCTATTTTATTAGCGAAATTTTCTTTCAATAATTTAACCAAATTATCATCTTTTTCTATTACATATAATTTCTTAGGATTTTTTTCTAAAATAGATGATGTTAAATTACCAGTGCCTGGACCTATCTCTAAAATTATCTTACTTTCAATATTAATAACATTTGTAATTTTATTGATGATATTTTTATCAATAAGAAAATTTTGTCCTAAACTTTTCTTTGCTTTAATCACCTTTTATCTAAAAAAGTTATAGCATTAATTAAACTGATAGGGTTTGAAAGATTTTTACCTACCATTGACTCATTAGGTCCATGGTCAGGAGAAATTCTTAAGAACGGTAGTCCAAGTGTAATATTTATTGCATCGTGTTCAAAAATTGTTTTCATCGGAGACAAAACTTGATCGTGATACATACCAATTATCACATCAAACTTAACTCTATTTTTTTTAAGAAACACTGTGTCAGCAGGATATGGACCGTATATTTTAAACTTTGATTTATATAGTGATTTGATTACTGGTCTTAAAATTTTGTCATCTTCATTATACTTATGAATGCTTTCACAGTGTGGGTTTAATCCAGTCACGGCGATTTTTGGGTTAAAACCAAAATTTTTTTTATAAAATGATTTAATTAAAGTTGTTTTTTTTCGAATTGATTTGCTAGTAATTCTTTTTGACACTAGTTTTAAAGGTAAATGTGTCGTTACAGGGCAAACAGATAATTTTTTATTATAAATAAGCATTGCAACATCATCTAATTTGAATTTTTTTGATATATATTCTGTTATACCAAGGTACTTTTTATTAAGAAAATCTTTTTTATTTATAGGACCATTTATAAATTTTTTTGTAAATCCTGAGCTTAGGATAGAAAAAGCTTTATCAAAACATCTTTCTAAAAAAATATTTTGATAGGAAATTCTGTCTTTGCTTTCCACAAATGGAATATTGATTAAATTAATTTTATTATTATTTAGTTTATATTTTTTTAATAGATTTGGATCAATAATTTTTATATTCTTATTAAATCGGAATTTTTTTAATTGATCTTTCAAAATTTTTTCTGAATAAATTAAAATTAATGGACTTTTAAATTTCTTTAATCTTAAAGTCTTAAAAAAAATTTCAAAAAAAATACTATTTAATTGACCTGGTACGATTAGGATTGGTTTATTTTTCATTAATAGAATAATTTAGTTTTGCTTTATTAAAATATATTTGAGAATATTGATTTAATTGTTTATTAGTCTCAAATTTGATCATCTTATTCAATTCTTCATTTTTATTAATAGAAACTTTTTTCGATCTTTTCTCCTCAATTTTTAAGATAATAAAGTTATTACCAATTTGTAAAACATTTGTAAGTTGACCTTCATCAATTTTTTTTAAGCTATTGAAAATAATTTCAGATAAGTTTGACTCACTAATCCATCCAATTTTACCACCAAATTTTGAACTTTCAGAAATACTATAAATATTTGCTGTATTGTTAAACCCAATTTCATTTATGCTAGTTTCTATTTCTTTAATAAGCAAGTTTATATCTTCATTTTTTTTTTTGAAAACTATTTCAGATAAAAGATACTCAATTCTCTCTACGTTACTCATATCTTCAATCTTTTTTATAAAAACAGTTTTATTTATTTTTACTTGATTTCTATATTTTAGAAAAATGAATTCATTCCATAATATTTCTATTTTTATTTTTTCTTTAATTTCATCCAAACTATAATTATTCTTATCACTTAATGAATTTTTAAAATCCAATTCATTGTCAAAATTTAATTTTGTATAAAGATTTTTAAGATATTCATCAACGAGGGTATTTTCTTCCTTAATATCAAAAATTCTTTCAAATTCTTTTTTTTTTATTATCTCATTTATTAATGAATTCTTTGCAAGTGATAAAATTTGATTTTCATCAAGATTTGATAAATTTGGATTTAAAATTTTTAAATATTCACTTTCTTTTTTTATATCATAATTGGTTATTATTTGATCATTAACAGTTGTCTTTATAAAAATATTATTTGCTTGTATTTTAGTTGTCAAAATTATAATTAAACTTAAGCAAATAAAAAGAATTTTTTTTTTCATTAATTTTTTAAATTTGGAGTACTAGTTTCACCAAATGGAATAATTGTTAATTTAAAGAAAACTGATTCTTCGGGTTTTATATCACGATCGTTATAATAATCTTTATTGTATTCTATTGATGCAGCTAAACAATCATTTTTATATTGATATATCAAATTATAGTATTCTGTTAGGTTTGTCTTTTTATTTCTTCTTGTTGAGAATGAAATATTATTACTGTTATCAAAATTATATTTTGTTGTATTTTTTAGATATGAGTTTTTTTCAAAAGTATTATTTTCATTAAGATAATCAAAAGTTGTAACAAAATTATTTAAACTTATCTCTGTTTGAAAGTTTTCATGCGAAATTTCAGTTAAATTGTTTTTTCTTGAGAAACTATATTTGGTGTTAAATTTTGTATTTGGTGTATAAGCGATTTCTCCAAAGAAATTAGATGTTTTTTGATCTATTTGACTGGTGGATGGTAAATCTTCATTATCTTCAAATCTTAAATTATTCGCTAATTTTAAGCTAAATATCTCAATGCTACTTCTTTTGTCAAAAATGCTGAAGTCGTTTCCATAAGCTAAAGAAATACCACCTTCAACGGTATCATTAGGAGTTGTTCTCTCTAAATTAAAAAGATTATTAACATCCAATCTAGTTTCATTTGAACTTATATCTTTAGTGTTATTAGGACTAATTTTTAATGAAAGTTTTGGTTTAAGAATATTTTGAAAACTATTACTCTCTTTAATTAATGGCATATTTGAATTAAGTTGAAACAGACTTGATATATAATTATTAGTATTTTTTTTGTAGTTTGATGAATTTTGTGTATCTGAATTTACATTTTTGACAAGAAAATCAAAATTATTATAAAAACCTAAATTAGAAATTTTAGGATCTGAGTTGTACACAAGATTATTTATGTTTACTTTTTCAAATATATTAGTTTCATAATTTGTAATAAAATTACTTGAACTTAAATACAAATCTCCATTAAGGTCATTGCTAGTAAATTTTTTTATGATATCAATTTTAGGAAGTATAAATTCATATCTATCACTTTTTTCTTTATCTAAACTTTCATAAGATCTCAATTCAGTATTAATTGACAAGTCATCTCTTGACATATTAAAATTTAGTGAATTTTCTAAAACGTCAGTATTAGATATTAAAGGTGAGTTTAACTTATTTCTTTTTAAATACGTATCATTAGACGTTCTTTCTACTTTTAGATCAAAAGTACTATTATCAAAATTTAGTAAATCTATTTGTTTATTTAATTTATAAAATAAATGACTTTTTGAATCTTTGTCTTTTTCAAAAAAATAACCTAAATCTCCTATGTGCGAACTATTTTTATTTTTTTGTCTATACTCTGTTTGTAATAATAATTTATCTTCTAAAAATAAACGAGGTGTAAAAGTAAAATCTTTATTTTCACTTATAACTTTATAATATGGTAAGCTTAAATATCCAGAAGAATTTGGACTATTTTTTAAAGAAGGAATTAAAAATCCCGATTTTCTATCAACAGTTGGATCAGGGTGAAAAAATTTTGGAAAATAAACTACGGGGATATCATAAACTTTGAGCCAAGCATTTTTATATTTTATTTCTTGATTTTTTTTATCATGTTTTATTTTTTCAGCTGAAAGTTCCCATGGGGGACATTTGTCTCTTTTTTTACATGTCGTAAAAACTCCTTTACTGATTTCAGTTATATTATTATCGTGAGTAATAGATCTTCCTTTAAGTCTTGGCTCATTGTCTTTATTAAATGATTTATTATTTAAGTTTAAAGTTACATCCTTACCAAACAGTTTATTTGAAACAGTATTTATATAAGCAAGATCTATTTCAAATTTATTTTTTTCTTGATCAAAAAATTTAGCTTTTGCAATTTTGAGAATATTATCGTTTAGATTATACTCGAAGCTTTTAGTGAGAAAATTATTCTTATATTTATCTTTTAAAATTGAATCAGTTTTTGAGGTTAAAATTTTTGATTTTTGATCAAATATAATACTATTTGACTCAAAAGTAATTTTTTTATCAATATCAATTATTTTGACATTATTTTTTGCTATAATTAAAAATTTTTTTTGATCAATCGTTATTTTATTAAATTCAATTTTTAAATTTTCTAATTTTAATGTAGCTGTACCGTCAAATGCTATTAGTAATTCTTTCTCTCTAAAATATTCAAACTTTTGTGCTTGTATTTCTAGATTATTTTTGATTGAAATTGCTTTACCATTTGAAGCATAAACAATATTTCCACCATCTACTATTTCAATATCTGATGTTTCAAACTCAAATTGTTCAGAGTGAGCATTTTTGAAAAAAAATAAAAGAATTATGATTGTAATAAAAAAAATATTATTTTTCATTAATACTTATTAAACCTATGATTGAAATTAGTGAAATGAATAATATAGGTAAAAATATTGAGGTAACTATTGGTATTTTTCCACTATTTCCAAGGGAACTGAACATAAAATTTATATAATATATAATTACAGACATCAAAATCCCCAATAAAACATGAAAAAGAAGAGATTTATCCTTTTTAAAACGAAACATTATAATCGAAGACAAAATAGTAAGTACACCATAGAAAAATGGGGTTGAGAACAGCTTTAATAAATGAATAGTAATTTCATCGGATGAATACCCTAGTTTTTGATAATCTCTTTTAAGATCAAACAACTCTATTATATTTAAAGTTGAAATATTTGAAAAAAGATTATTAATTTTTTGTTTGTCAAAGTTTGTTTCAAATTCAAACTTATCATTAAATTTTTTTGATATATTATTATTAGTTATTAGAGGATCATCTAAAATCCATTTTTTATTATCAATATTTACTTTTTCTGATTGAATAGTATTTATTAAATTAAAATTATTATCGAATTTATTAATTATAACGCTAATCAAAAAGTTTTCTTTGATATAATTAGCTTTTACAATAATTGTTTCATTATTGATTTCATCTTTTAGCCATAATCCACTATCTGTGACAACAGCTAAATACTTATTATCATTTGAAAAGGTATTCTTTATATCAGTGTAAAAAAATTTTAATTTAGAGGCTGTATTATAATATATTACGACAGTAAAAATTCCAATTACAATTGATGTAAAAAAAAGAATCTTTATAATTTTAAGATTGCTTAAACCATTGCTTTTAAGAAGATTTAATTCTTCTTTTTTAAAGAGGTCATAAAATAAAAATTGTGTTGAAATCAAAAATATAAAAGGAAAAATTTCAAATAAAGTTATTGGAGCACCAAGAAAAGTTAAAAAATATGGATATAAAAAGTTTACATTCAGATCTTTAAAAAATGAAATTTCTTCTAAAATACTTAATACAACTGTTAAACTAAAAAATATTAAACTAATAGTAATAAACTTATTGATAAAACTTCGAATAATATATTTTTGATAAGTCTTAAACATTTTGTGTCCTTTTATAAAAAAGAGTGTAAACACAAAAAAAGCTTACCCAAGGAATTAAAAGATAAAGAAAAGTAGCAAGTACTGAAATGGTTGAATATCTTAATGACGCTTCAGATATGATCAAAATAAAAAAAGTTATGAGAAAAATAATTTTTTTATTTTTTTCATACTTAATATTATTTTTTGACATAATAACTAAAAAACAACATAAAATTGCAATTAAAGGAATATACAAAGGTTTATAAAATCTTTTAAATAACTCTTGAATTATATCATCAACTAAAGATCGACTACATGAAAAGTTTTTATTAACATAATCAACATCATTTTTATTTACATTATAAACACATTGAATAAGTTCTTGAGATGATAATTCTTGAATTTTTGGAACTAAAATTGTATTTGAAGAATAATCTGCAAGATTAAAATCTATCTGATCAAATTGAAAAACATTAATTTTCTTTTTTTCTTTGTTTATTACTCTTCCATCAAAAAGCTTAAATATTTTAGTTTGATTATCATCAATTAAAACTCCATTTTTTGCATAAATCATTCTTGACTTATTTTTTGTTGAGTCATCTAAAAAAATATTAGAAAAACTCCCATCATCATTTTTTGTTTTTATGAAAATTGTTAATCCTTCAACCGCATTAATAAATTTTCCTTCCTTAATTAACGAGGTAAAAAAATCAATATTTGAATTTTTTAAAAACTCACGACTTTTGTACTGAGACAAAGGCGAAAAAAAACTTCCCATCAAAATTTGAAATATACAAAGAAATATAGATAAGATTATAATTTTATTAGCAAATTCAACTTTACTTATTCCATTAATCCAGAAAATTGATAACTCATTCCTTAATTCATAATTGTTCAGCATATAAAATAAAGAAATAAAAAAAATAAAAGGAATAATCCTGTGAATAATTTTTGGAAAATTAAAAAAAATATATGAAAAATAAGTTTTCAATCCATGACCATCTTGGGTCACAAAGTCAAAATAATTAACTGCTTGCAAGGTCCATACAATCAATCCTACCGTTAAACACATTATTATGAAAAAAAACAATGTATCTTTAGCAAATTTTTTGAATATTAATTTTTTCATTGAAAATATTAAATTTCCAAATATATACCATTCATTTATAATTCTTTGAATTTAAAAATTTATGTCTATAAAAATAAACTTTAAAAATAATCTGTCTAAAGGAACTTCCGCAAATTTAGTCTTATTTACTGACGAAAAATTTAATACTAAGCCCTTAAAAAAATATACTTCTAACACTGAATTCCATTACATAACTGATTTGCTAAAAACTAGTGATTTGAATAAAAATTTATTAGTTTTTGAGCTCAATTCAAAAAAAAGAGTTCTTTTAGTTTCAATAAAGAAAAATCTTAAAACTTTTGAAATAGAAAATTTAGGGGCGGAATTTTATGGACGTATTAACTATGGAAAAAATAGTGAATATTTTATTAACTCAGAAAGTATAGTTAGTAATCACAAGAATTTTGTAGGCCACTTTCTTCATGGATTAAAACTAAAATCTTATGAATTTAAAAAATATAAAACAAAAAAAGAAACTCGGCTTATTTCTATTAATGTTTTTGGAAATAAAAATTCGGTTCAAGATCAATTAAAATTTAATGCTCTAGAAGAGGGAACTTTTTATACTAGAGACCTTGTTTCTGAACCAGGAAATGTTTTACATCCAGATGAGTATGCAAAAAGATTAAACTCCTTAAGAAAACATGGATTAAAAGTAAACATTTATGATGACAAAAAATTAAAGAAATTAGGCATGAACGCTTTACTTGGTGTAGGCCAAGGAAGCATTAGAGGATCTTACCTTGTAACGATAGAATGGAATGGATTAAAAAATAGCACAAAACCATTAGCATTTGTTGGCAAAGGTGTTTGTTTTGATACTGGTGGTTATTCGTTGAAACCAGCAAAATTTATGGAGGATATGACTTATGATATGGCTGGCTCTGCCGTAGTAGTTGGTTTAATGAAAAATCTTGCTTTAAGAAAAGCTAAAGTGAATGTAGTTGGTGTTGTTGGGCTAGTAGAAAATATGGTCAGTGGAAATGCTCAAAGACCTGGAGATATCGTAAAATCATATAGTGGTAAAACAATAGAAATATTAAACACAGATGCAGAAGGTAGATTAGTTTTAGCTGACGCTCTTACGTTCACTGAAAAAAAATTTAAACCTAAATTCATAGTGGATTTAGCAACTTTAACAGGTGCTATTATAGTTTCTTTAGGATCGGAGTACGCAGGATTATTTTCTAATGACGACAAATTATCTAAGCAACTATTGAATGCAGGTGAAAAAGTAGAGGAAAAATTATGGCGAATGCCGTTACATAAAAATTATGATAAATTAATAAATTCAAAAAATGCTGATATGCAAAATATTAATTATGTAGGAGGAGCGGGATCAACAACTGCTGCTCAATTTTTACAAAGATTTATTTTAAATAAAACACCATGGGCCCATTTAGATATAGCTGGTATGGCTTTTTCAAAATATGGAGGAGCCCTTAATTCAGGGGGAGCTACAGGTTTTGGAGTAAGATTATTAAATAAACTAATAGAGGATGATTATGAGTAATACAGAACAAACATTATCGATAATTAAACCAGATGCAGTCGAAAGAAATCTAGATAGTGAAATTAAAGAAATGTTTTTAAGTACGGGATTTAAAATTTTGAAAGAAAAAAAAATCCAGATTGAAAAATCTGAAGCTGAAGTTTTTTATAAGGTTCACGAAACAAAGCCTTTTTATAGTGATTTATGTGCATACTTATCATCAGGTCCAATAGTTGTGATGGTTCTTGAAAAAGAGAATGCAGTTTCTGCCAATAGAGAATTGATGGGTGCAACCAACCCAAAAGATGCCTCTGATGGAACTATTAGAAAAAAATATGGTATTTCTATAGATAAAAATTCAGTACATGGCTCAGATAGTATCGAAAACGCAAACATAGAAATTAATTTTTTCTTTAAAGATTAGAAAATATTTTTTTAATAGCTTTTGGATAAAGTATATGTTCTTGCTTTAGTATTTTTTTTGCTAAAGTTTTTGGGTTATCATTTTTACTTATCTTAACTTTTTTTTGTAAAATTATTTTTCCAGAGTCTAATTTTGAAGTAACTAGATGGACAGTACACCCCGAAAATTTTTCATTATTTTCTATAGCTCTTTTATGAGTATTTAAACCTTTAAATTTTGGAAGAAGTGATGGATGTATATTTAAAATTTTTCCTTTAAATTTTTTAATAAAATTTTTTGATAAAATTACCATAAATCCAGCAAGACATATTAATTTTATATTTTCTTTATTAAGCTGGTTAAGAATCATATTTTCATCTTTAATCTTATTTTTAAATTTGAAGATTTTTTGTTTTATTTTTTTACCCCTGGCATAAATAAGGCCTTTAGCTTTGGAATTATTTGATATCAAAAAAGTAATTTCTATAGGGGAAATTTTTGAATTGGAAAATTTAACAAGATTTTTAAAATTACTTCCAGTACCAGAAATAAAAACAGCAGTTTTTAATTTATTGGAACCATGAAATTTTATCATTTAATTTTACTTTAATTTTTTTATTTATAATTTCACCAATAACATATGGCTTAAATTCTTTAGGGAAATATTTGATGACATCATTTAAACTTTTTGGATTAATTACTATACAAAAGCCAACCCCACAATTAAATGTTTTAAGCATTTCATTATCCTTTATACCATTTTTTTTTAGCCAACGAAAAATTTCTAAAGTTTTTATTTTACTTAAATCTATTTCTGCACAAAGATTATTAGGTATTATTCTTTTGATATTATCTGCCAAACCTCCACCAGTTATATTTGCACATCCACGTATCAAATCTTTGTTAATTAATTTAAGAATTTCATTAACATATATTTTAGTAGGTCTAATTAATTCTTTTTTTAAGAAATTATTTTTCGATATATTTATTTTTTTCTTTTCTATTAAATGTCTTACTAATGAGTACCCATTTGAATGTAAACCACTTGAAGGAATGGCTAATATTAAATCATTTTTTTTTATTCTTTTTTTATGTAAAATTTTTTTTTTATCTACAATTCCAACTGCAAATCCAGCTATATCAAATTTACCTTTAGTATATGTGCCTGGCATTTCTGCTGTTTCACCACCAACTAAGTCACAATCAGAAATCTTACATCCCTTAATTATACCTTTGATAATAGATTTCAATTTTGGTAAATCAATTTTGTTAATTGAAATATAATCTAAAAAGAAAAGAGGTTTAGCTCCTTGCACAATAAGATCGTTAACACTCATTGCTACAAGATCTATCCCAATTGTATCATACTTATTGATCATATTTGCAATTTCTATTTTAGTCCCGACCCCATCAGTACAAGCAACTATTTTAGGATCTTTGATATTCTGAGGGATATTAGAAATTGAACCAAAACCACCAATATTATCAAATTTTTTTTTACCTTTTTTTTCTGATGAAATTTTAGATATGAAATTTACAAATTTATCAGCAGCACGGATATCTACACCACTTTTTTTATAGGTAAACAAGTTTTTATTCATTATTATAAAGTATGATTAGTAAATATAAAATATTTCATAAAAAATTCTTATATATTTTTTTTGTATTTCTATCTCTAAATATATTTTTCTTTTCCACAAATAAAGTTGAGGGAAAAGCTTTTGAAATCAATAACATTGAAATTTCTAAGCCTTTTGAGATTAACTTTAATAAAAATAAGGTTATTGACGAAGGGTTTAAAGAGGCATTTTCAGAATTAATATCCTTAATTGTTAATTCATCAGATCAAGAAAAAATTTCTTTAACAAAATTAAATGAAATTAAAGGAATGGTAGATACTTTTTCTATAAGAGAGGAAAAATTTATTAACGAAACTTATTTTGTGAATTTGGGAGTTTCTTTCAATAAAAAAAAAGTTTTTAATTATTTAGAAAAAAAAAATATTTTTCCATCAATACCTGTAGAAAAAAAACTTTTATTTGTTCCTATAATAATTGATGAAAATAAAAAAGATTTACTTTTATTTTCTAATAATGAAATTTTTAATAACTGGAATGATTTATCTCAAACCTTTCATCTTTTAAATTACATATTACCTGCAGAAGATCTTGAAGATATTAATTTAATTAAAAGTAATTATGAAAATATTGAACAATATGATTTTATTGAAATAACAAACAAGTATGATTTAAAAGATTCTATTATTGCATTATTCTATAAAAACAAAAAAGAGATAAGAGTTTTATCAAGAATAACTATATCAGATAATGTAATTCTTAAAAATCAAACATTTTCAAATATAGATTTCGATAATATTGATAATGTCGAAAATATTATAAACGATCTTAAAATTATATATGAGGATTATTGGAAAAATTTTAATCAAATTAATACTTCGATTAGATTGACTCTAAATATAAAAGTTAAAAATTCCGATAATTTGAAAATATCAAATTTCGAAAAAGTTTTGAATCAAGCTGACTTAATTTACGATTTTAATATTACAAAATTTGATAAAAATTATACTTACTATCAAGTAATTTTTAATGGAACACCAAACAATTTTTTAAAGACAATGAATTATAATAATTATAAATTTAATACACAAAATAAAATTTGGGTTTTGGAATGAATGATTATAATCAAAAAATAATTAAATTTAATTATGATCAAAATTTTAAAAATGATGACTTTTATGTTTCAAAAAGTAATAAACATATTTACGATTTAATTGATAAATGGCCACAATGGGAAAAAAATTTTTTAAATATTAGTGGAGAAAAATTTTCTGGCAAAACTCATCTCATTAATATTTTTTTAAAAAAATTTAAAGGAATAAAATTTGAATCAAATTTAATAAATAATGATTCTCTTAAAGAAATAAAAATTCATCAAAATATAATTTTAGAAAATTTAGATAAAAATATTGATGAAAGATTATTTTACACTTTGATTAATACCATTGAACAGGATAATAAATATTTAATAGTAACAACACCTAAACCGATTGTAGAATTTGATTTTAATTTGAATGATTTAAAATCAAGAACTAAAAATTTCCTTTTACAAAACATAGAAAAACCAGATGATGACCTGATGTTTGCTTTAATTTTAAAAAATCTCTCAGATCGTCAAATTTCTTTAGATAAAAAACTAATTGATTATATAATTAAAAGAATTGATAGATCTTATGGCAAAATATTTGATTTTATATATAAAATTGATGAGGTTAGTTTAAAAAAAAAAAAATCAATAGATTTTAAATTGATTAAAGAAGTTTTAGGAGAATAATTGAATAAATATAGAACCCATAATTGTAATCAACTTAGAAAAAAAGACATAGATAAAAAAATTATTCTTTCTGGGTGGATTAATAAAAAAAGAGATCATGGTAATCTTTTATTTGTTGACCTTAGAGATAATTATGGGATTACCCAATGTATAATTGACAAAGATAACGAAAATTTTTCAAAGTTAGAAAAAACTCAATTAGAGACTGTTATCAAAATTGAAGGAAAGGTTGTTAGTCGTTCAGATGATACTGTAAATAAAGAAATTGAAACAGGAGAAATAGAAATTTCAATTGAAAGTTTCGAAGTTCTAGGATCTTGCAATGAATTACCTATGCCAGTATTTAGTGATCAAGAATATGCTGAAGATATAAGATTAAAATATAGATTTTTAGATTTAAGAAGAAAGAAAATACATGAGAATATAATCTTAAGATCTAAAGTAATTTCATTTATTCGTGATGAAATGATCAAGGCTGAATTTTTAGAATTTCAAACACCCATCTTAACATCGTCTAGTCCAGAGGGTGCTAGAGATTTTTTAGTTCCAAGTAGACTAAACCCAGGTAAATTTTACGCTTTACCTCAGGCACCTCAGCAATTTAAGCAATTAATTATGGTCTCTGGTTTTGATAAGTATTTTCAAATTGCCCCATGTTTTAGAGATGAAGATGCAAGAGCTGATAGAAGCCCTGGAGAATTTTATCAATTAGACTTAGAAATGTCTTTTGTAGAACAAGAGGATGTTTTTAATGTAGTTGAAAAACTTTTAGTAAACACATTCACTAAATTTTCTAACAAAAAACTGATGTATGATAAATTTCCAAAAATTTCTTATGTTGATACTATGCTAAAATATGGAACAGATAAGCCAGATCTAAGAAATCCATTAATTATAAATGATATAACCGAAATTTTCGACCGTGATGATGTAACATTTGAAATATTTAAAAAATTAGTCAAATCAGGCAGTAAAGTTAGATGTATAACAACTAAAAATACAAAAGATAAACCCAGAAGTTTTTTTGATGGAATTGATAAATGGGCAAAAGAGCAAGGTGCCTCAGGATTGGCATATTTTACTTTAGAAAAAGATGGTGATCTCTCAGCAAAAGGACCTATTGGAAAATTTTTTTCAAAAGAAGCTTTAATTGAAATAATGGAAAAAACTAACTCAGCTGTAGGAGATAGTTTATTTTTTGCATGTGGAAAACAAAATGAATTAGAAAAAATTACTTCTCAAGCAAGAGATAAAATTGCAAAAGATTTAAATTTGGTAGATGATAATACTTTTGCTTTCTGTTGGATTGTTGACTATCCAATGTTTGAGAAAGATGAAGATACAAATAAGATTAAATTTAGTCATAATCCTTTTTCTATGCCTCAGGGAAATTTAACTGAAAATGAATTAAAAAATCCCCTTAATATACTTGCTTATCAATACGATATCGTTTGCAATGGCATCGAGCTTTCTTCTGGAGCTATTAGAAATCACAAACCTGATCTAATGTATAAACTATTTTCAATAGCTGGTTATAATAAAAAACAAGTTGATGAGAAATTTAGCGGTATGATAAATGCATTAAGTTATGGTGCACCTCCTCATGGGGGAATAGCACCGGGTATAGATAGGATAGTGATGCTTTTAGCAAATGAAAAAAATATAAGAGAAGTAACAATGTTTCCAATGAACCAAAATGCTCAAGATTTAATGATGAGTGCACCATCAGATGTTGATGAGAAACAATTAAAAGAATTAGGTTTGTCTTTAAAAACAAAAAAATAATTTATTTTTTCCCTTTTAAATTAATTTTGACATCTGATAAATCAACCAAATTTTTTTTATAATTATTTCTGACAAAACCTTTACTTGTGATATCTTTAACAATTTTCAATAACTGATTTTGATCATCTAAATTAGAATTATCATTTGCTCCAATTGAGGGTGTATGTGCTAGATCTTCTCTGTTTTGATAAGAAATAGCTAATTCTCTAAAAATATAATCTAAAATAGAAGATGCACTAAGAATTCTATCATTACCATGAACTTTACCTGATGGTTCAAATTTTGTCCCTACGAATGCGCTTATAAATTCATCTAAAGGTACTCCATATTGCAGACCTAATGAAATAGCTATTGCAAAGTTATTCATTAAAGCTTTTACTAATTCACCTTCTTTACTTGTATCAATAAATATTTCGCCAATTTTACCATCTTCATATTCACCAGTATGAAGATAAACTTTATGATCTCCAATTGTTGCTTTTTGGATATAGCCTTTCCGTCTATCAGGCATACTAAATCTTTTACCGCTTGAATCTGAAATTGATTCCTTATTTTTGATTATATCTTTTAAATTATTTGAAGTGTTAGTTTTATCATTTGAAACTACATCAATTTTTTTATTTTCAATGACTTTGTTATTTTTTGGATCAAGATTTTTTGTTTTACGATTATCAAGTTTTACATCCAAAACTTCAAATTTTCCGTCGTCTCTCTTCTCAAGATTTTTAAGCTCTGTTTCATTAATATCATCTAAATAGTGATTAACTTTGAATGTGCATGTGTAATATGTTTCAACTAGATATTTTGCCATTTGACCCCAATATATTTTAAAATTAATTTGAATAATGATTCAAATTATTTATATACAAATTAATATTTTAGTCTAATTTAATTTATACAATTTTAAATTGAAACTTTATTAATTTTATATGTTGACAATATTAAAAAAAATTTTCACTTGGTGGAATCAGGATACTTTTGGAACAAGAATAAAAACTATTTTTTTTGGAAAATTTGTAGGCACAGATTCTCTAGGAAACAAATACTATGAGAGTAAAAAAGGGAAAAGGTGGGTTATTTACGCAAATGAAATTGACGCCTCAAAAATTCCAGTAGAGTGGTATTCATGGATACATTTTACACCAAATAAAATTGAAAAAAATCATGATTTAGAAAAGTACGAATGGCAAAAACCTCATCAACCAAATTTAACAGGAACTGATGCTGCCTATTATCCAAATAAAAACAAAAATGTTATTGAAAAAAAATATAAGAGCTGGAAAGAATAAATTTTTTTTTTTTATTTTTTTCCTAATTTTCTTTAATTACTCTTTAGAAAATGCAGTTTTTGCTAGTGAACTCGATGGTCAAAATACAAGTATTAAAGTATTAGACAAAATAAGTTCAAAAAATACTTTAATTGAACTCAAAAATGGTAAAGAAAGAAGATATAAAGATCTCTTAATTAAAAGTATAAAATGTCGAAATTCAGAATTTGATGATAATCCAGAAATTACTGCTTATATTCAAGTTCAAGATTTAACAAATAAAAACAATGATGATGTATATGTTTTTAATGGTTGGATTTTTTCCTCAAGTCCATCCATAACCCCATTTGATCATCCAGTTTATGATATTTGGTTAGTTGGTTGTTATTAAATAATCTTTTCTTTATCAAGCCAGCTTACATTAAAATCAGAACTTAAAAATTTTTTATGATTTAAAAGTTTTTTATGGAGTGGTATAGTAGTTGTAATTCCTTCTATAACAAACTCATCCAAGGATCTATTCATTCTTTGTATTGCCTCAACCCTGTTTCTTCCATGGCATATAAGTTTACATATCATGCTGTCATAATATGGTGTTACTTTATATCCTTGAAATATGGCTCCATCTACTCTTGTCCTAAATCCAGATGGTTGATGACACATTCCAATTATTCCTGGGGATGGTTGAAAATTTTTACTGGCATCTTCTGCATTTATTCTACATTCAATAGCATGACCCCTAGGTTTTATATCAGCCTGTGTTAATGCTGTTTCTCCTGTAAATGCGATATGTATTTGTTCTTTAATGATATCAATACCAGTTACCATCTCGGATACAGGATGTTCAACTTGAACTCTTGTATTCATTTCTAAAAAATAAAATTTTCCATCCTCATATATAAATTCCACTGTCCCTGCACCCTCGTAACCAATTTTACTAACCATATTGACTGTTTTTTCAAACAAGTTCTTTCTAATTTCATCATTTAAAACAGGACTTGGAGTTTCTTCTATTAATTTTTGATGTCTTCTTTGTACAGAACAATCTCTTTCATGCAAATGAACAGTTCTATTTTTCCCAGCTAATATTTGAACTTCAATATGTCTAGGATTTTGAAAAAATTTTTCTATATAAACTTCGTCATTTCCAAAATATTTCATCGCTTCAGATTTAGCAGTAGAAAATAAAGTTTCAAATTCCTCTTCTTTGTATACAATTTTCATCCCTTTTCCTCCGCCTCCACCAGATGCTTTAATCAAAATAGGAAAACCAATTTTTTTGCAAAGTTCTTTTGCTTGTGAAATATCTTTTACACCTCCCTCGGAACCTTCAATTACTGGCAAACCATTTTCTTTTGCAATTTTTTTAGCCTGAATTTTATCTCCCATCATTTTTATATGTTTAGAAGAGGCTCCAATAAATTTAATGTTGTTATCTTCCAGAACTTTTGCGAAGTTTGCATTTTCAGATAAAAATCCATAACCAGGATGAACTGCTTCAGCACCAGTTAAATCAACAGCAGATAATAATGCTGGAATATTCAAATAACTATTTGAAGGTTGATGTGAACCTATACAAATACTTTCATCAGCAAGCCTAACATGCATACTGTCTCTATCTACATCAGAATGAACAGCAACTGTTGAAATGCCCCATTCTTTACAAGCCCTAATAACTCTGACTGCAATTTCCCCACGGTTTGCAATTAAGATTTTCTTAAACATTATTCTAGAATAATTATTGTCTGTCCAAATTCAACTGGCTGACCATCCTCAACACAAATTTCTTTAACTACTCCATCAGAAGTTGATGGTACGTGATTCATTGTTTTCATAGCTTCGACTATCATCACAGTATCGCCTTTTTTAATTTTTTTACCTACTTCAACAAATTTTTTTGCTCCTGGTTCAGGTGAATGATAAGCTGTACCAATTATTGGTGAAGTTACTTCGATACCACTTTTTTTAATTGGATTTTTTAAAATTTCAGTAGAAGGGGCTAAATTATTATTATGAGTAGAGGACTGATTATTTATTGAAACGTTATTTTTAGAAACTTTTATTTTTGTGTCTTTTTCTGTGTACTCTAATTCTGTGAGATTGAATTCATCCAAATAATCACTTAATTCTTTTATTATTTTTTTATCAATTTTCATTTTTTAAAAGCTTTTGCATTGCAATTATGGCTAAAATATAACCGTCACTACCTAAACCAAAAATACCTCCTGTTACAATATCACTTATGAGAGATTTTTGTCTAAATTCCTCCCTTTTATATATATTTGATATGTGTAATTCGATTGAAGGTTTTTTAAAAATACTTAAAGCATCTCTTATTGCTACAGAGGTATGGGTAAATGCAGCTGCATTAATTATTATTCCGTCGAATTTTTTTATTGAATCTTGAATTAAATTTACTATTTCACCTTCCACGTTTGATTGACAAAATTCAATAGTTATACCTAATTCTTTTGATTTTTTAATGCAACTTGCTTTTAGCTCATTAAAAGTAATTGACCCATATTGTGATTGTTCTCTTTCTCCTAATAGATTAAGATTTGGACCATTAATAATAATAATTTTATTACTCATATACCTCTTATATACGATGAAAAAAATAAAAAAAATAAAAATTAGATTAAATGGTAAAATAAAATTAATTGATGAAAATTGCAAAGTTCAATCTCTTATTAATAATTTAAATATACCTATTAACAAAGTAGCAATTGAATTAAATAAAGAAATATTAGATAAAAAAAAGTTAAATAAGATTAAACTTAAAAAAAATGATAAGATGGAAATAGTCCATTTTATAGGAGGTGGCTAAAGTTGGTAAAAGACAAATTAATTATTGCAAATAAGAAATTTAATTCTAGGCTAATTGTGGGCACTGGCAAATATAAAAGTATGCAAGAATGTGCAAAAGCCATAGAATTGTCTGAAGCAGATATAGTAACTGTCGCCGTTAGGAGAGTTAATATCACAGATAAAAAAAAACCATTATTAATGGATTTTATTAACCCTAAAAAAATTACATATTTACCAAATACTGCAGGTTGTTTTAATTCAGTAGAAGCATTGAGAACTTTAAGATTGGCAAGAGAAATAGGTGGTTGGAAATTAGTAAAACTTGAAGTGTTAGGTGATAAAAAAAATCTGTTTCCTGAGATGATTGAAACTCTCAAATCAACAGAAGTTCTTGCAAAGGAAGGATTTGAAGTAATGGTTTATTGTAATGATGATCCTTTGATGGCAAAAAGATTAGAAAGCGCAGGCGCATGTGCAATCATGCCTCTTGCAGCACCAATAGGCTCTGGGTTAGGAATTTTAAATAAAGTAAATGTAAAGATAATAAGAAACCAAACAAAGTTACCTTTAATTATTGACGCGGGTTTAGGCCAAGCATCTGATGCAACTATAGCAATGGAACTAGGGTGTGATGGAGTTTTAGTTAATACAGCTATAGCTAAAGCAAAAAAACCATTTAATATGGCTTTAGCATTTAAAAATGCTGTAATTGCTGGAAGACAATCATATACCTCTGGACGGATAGAGAAGAAACTAATGGGAAACCCTTCGTCTCCTAAAAAAGGACTTATTTAACTTTTTTAAAATATTTTTTTTTTCGATAAGGTTTCTTTTTAAATTTTTTATTATCTTTAATATTAATTATATTATTCTCTTTTTTTTGTTGATCTAAGTTTTTCAATTTTTCATAATGTTCTAATAATTGAATAGTTTTGTTTGATTTATTTTTCATATCTATAACATATTCAGGAATTACAAGTGTGTTGTCTGTAGTAATATTTATTTTCATTTTATTCTTTTTTTCAAAATATAGTAAATCATTAACAAAATTTTCTTTTAGGAAATCAGAAATTTTTTCACAAACTTTTAAATCTACAAATTTAGCTTTATTGACCACAGCTTTTAATTCAACTAATTTAAGAAGCTTAAGAGCAAAAGATTCGTCTGTAAGATTTACTTTCCATTTTACTGCACTCTCCCTAAGTCTTTGCCTGGACATTTCCAATAAACCAAAATTACTAATCCTCCCAATTTGAATACGAGCTCTGTCTGTTCTGCATTTTTCCTTCAATCTTCTTTCAACTGTTTTTCTATTGCTGTAACTTAACATATCGATAAAGTCTATAATTATTAAACCCGACAAATCTCTAATTTTGATTTGTCTAGCAATTTCATCTGCGGCTTCGAGATTTGTATCTAAAGCAGTATTTTCAACATTCTTTTGTTTAATCGAACTACCAGAGTTAATATCGATTGATACTAAAGCTTCGGTTGGATTTACAACTAAATATCCACCAGAGCTTAATTTGATTTCAGAATCAAATATTTGATTTAATTTTTCTTCAATTCCTTCTTGAATAAACAATGGTATTTTTCCTCTGTATTTTTTAATTTTTTTTACCTGCGAAGGCATCATCATTTTCATAAAATTTTGTGCTTTTTTGTAACCTTCATTTCCCTCTACAAACACATTCTTAGTATCTTCGTCATATATATCTCTTAATGTTCTTTTAATTATTTCACTTTCCCGATGTATCAGTGATGGAGCAATAGAATTAAGAGCATTATCTTTAATTTGATTCCATGTATTAATTAAAGTAGTTAAATCACGATTAATCTCATTTTTAGTTTTATTACTTCCAGCCGTTCTTACAATCAGACCCATTTCTTTTGGTATCTCAATTTCATTTAATATTGTTCTAATTTTTTTTCTATCAGCTGGATTAAAAATTTTTCTAGATATACCGCCACCTTTTGGTGTATTTGGCATTAAAACAATATATTTACCTGCGATAGAAATAAATGTACTTAATGCGGCACCTTTTTGACCACGCTCATCTTTAATAACCTGCACAAGTATTACTTGATTAGGTTTTATCACTTCTTGAATCTTATATCTTTTAAATTTGGGTTTATTTTCAATTTTTTTTTCTTTATCGTCGTAAACAATTTCTTTTTCATCGTTATCCTCTTTATTAATAGGATCATCGATCTCAAGTTTTCCCTCAGCTAGATTTTCATTTTCTTTTGCCTCAACTTCTTTAGAAAGTTCTTCTCTAACTCTTTCTTCCTCTTGCTTTATAATCTCTAAATCACTTTTAGGTATTTGATAATAATCAGATTGGATATCATTAAATGATAAAAAACCATGTCTGTCTCTACCAAAATCAACAAATGCTGCTTGTAGAGATGGTTCTATTCTACTTACTTTACCTAAGTAAATATTATTTTTTATTAGATTATTTTTTAAACCTTCGTATTCGTAGTCTTCAAGATTATTGTCTGATTTAAGTACAACTCTAGTTTCGTCAGGATGCGAGGCATCAATGTATAAATTTTTTTCCATATTGTAGTTTTTGATTGTTTCATATTTTAATTACTTATATTTAAAATTTTGTTTATTCTAATGCCTTATCTTTAACAAATTCCCATATATAATGGAATCAAAATGAACAAAATTATTAAAAATATATTTATAGTTTTATTGAGCTTTTCATTGCTATTTTCGATTATATTATTGGGAATATTATGGAATTTCTCTAACAATATACCTGATTATAAGTTTTTGAATAATTATAAACCTCCAGTTTCAAGTAAAGTTTATTCAGGAAACGGTGATTTAGTGGCGGACTTTTCAAAAGAAAAAAGAATTTTTGTTCCATATAGGTCAATACCATCAAACGTAATTAATGCTTTTTTGTCAGCAGAGGATAAGAATTTTTTTTCACATCCTGGTGTAGACGCACGAGGAGTGCTTAGAGCTACTATGAATAATATCAAAAATATTATGACTTCAAAAAGATTAGAGGGTGCTTCTACAATCACACAGCAAGTAGCTAAAAATTTTTTATTAACTAATGAGGTTAGCTTAAACAGAAAAATTAAAGAAGCTATTCTTGCTTTTAGAATTGAGAGAGCCTTATCCAAAGAAAGAATTTTAGAGCTTTATCTAAACCAAATTTATCTTGGTAGTGGTGCCTATGGAGTTGCGGCTGCTAGTTTAGAATATTTTGATAAATCTATTAAAGAGTTAAATTATGAAGAAGCAGCCTTACTCGCTGCTTTGCCAAAAGCACCAAGTAAATATAATCCATATAGAAATATTGAATTAGCTAAATTTAGAAGAAATTTAGTTTTAAAAAATTTATTAGATAATAAATTTATAACATCAAAACAATTCCAAGAACTAAAGGAAAAAAATATTTTTTTAAAAAAAAAAGAGAAAATCTTTTTAGAGGATGCTCAATATTATATAGAGGATGTGAGAAAAAATATTATTTCAAAGCTTTCTTACGAAAAAGTATATAAACAAGGATTTAATATTAATACCCCTATAAATTTAGATTTACAAAAGATTGCAACAAATTCCTTAAGAAATGGGTTAGTAAGTTATGATAAAAGAAAAGGATGGAGAGGAGTAATAACAAATAAGAAATATAATCAAAACTGGTATAAAGGAATGGAAAAATTTGAATTAGAAAATTCTTTGGACTGGAAAGTTGCAATAATAAAAAATTTGAAAAAATTTTCAGCAGAAATAGAAACTAAAGATAATGTAAAAGGAATAATAGAATACAAAGAAATTTCTTGGACAAAAAAGGAGTTTAAGGAACTTTTTAAAGTTGGCGACATAATTTATGTTAAAAATGAAAAAAATAATAAATTTAGCTTAAAGCAAATACCTAAAATTAATGGTGGGATAGTTGTTATGGATCCCTATACAGGTAGAGTTTTGGCTTTAAGTGGTGGATTTAGTTTTAAGAATAGTGAATTTAACAGAGCCACTCAGGCATTAAGACAGCCAGGATCAGCCTTTAAACCATTTGTATACGCACTTGCATTAGAAAATAATTATACCCCATCATCACTAGTTCTTGATGCACCATTAGTTTTAGATCAAGGTTCTGATCTTAAAATGTGGAAACCAGAAAATTATGGTAAAAAGTTTTATGGTCTTTCAACATTGAGAACTGGGCTTGAAAAATCAAGAAATCTTATGACAGTCAGAATTGCACAAAATTTAGGTATTAAAAAAATTGTAAATTTTTCTAAAGAGTTAGGAATATATGAAAATCCTGAGGAATTGTTATCCATATCTTTAGGTTCTACAGAGACAACATTGTTAAAATTAGTTTCAGCTTATGCTGCTTTTGTTAATGGTGGAAAATTAGTTGAACCAATATTAATTGATAGAGTTCAAGATAGTGAAGGAAATACTATTGTTAATAATGAAAAAAGATCTTGTAAGGATTGTAGTCAGATTTCATTTACTAGTGAAAAATATCCAAAAATTGATGATAAATATAAAAAAGTTTTTTCACCTCAAACTGCTTATCAAGTTACTTCTTTACTTGAAGGTGTAATTCAAAGAGGCACTGGTAAAAAACTGAGAAAGTTGAATTTAAATTTAGCTGGTAAAACTGGAACTACTAATGAAAATACAGATGCTTGGTTTATAGGATTTACATCAAATTTAGTGGTTGGTGTATATGTTGGCATGGATAACCCAGCACCTCTTGGAAAATTTGAGACTGGTTCAAAAACTGCACTTCCTATTTTTGAAAATTTTATAAAAGATTCAGTAAAAAAATCTGATGCGAGACCATTTAAAGTTTCTGATGGCATTACTATGATGGTAATAGATCCTTCAAATGGAAAAAAAGCAGATCTATCAACAAATAAAACAATAATGGAGGCCTACAAAAATCAAAATATTGTTGATGGAAAAGTTTTATATTCAAATAGTAATAGATTAGACTCAAATAATATACTAAGGTTTTATTAATGGATGATAAATTTATAATTTATAAAAAAGAGATAGAAAAAGTAAATCAAAGAGTTAAGGAGTATCTTTGAAAAAAATAATATTTATTCTGATTTAGATTATCTTAACAAAAAAATGCTTGAAGCAAATTTTTGGCAAGATAAATCAAATTCAAAAAAAATAGTAAAAAAAAAGAATCTTTTAGAAGATTTAGTTAACTCATTTGAAACCTCAGTTGAAAAAATCAAAGATCTTAGTGATCTTAATCAAATGGCTTTAGAAGAGAATAATCTAAATGTACAAAATGAAATATTGTCAAACATAAAAGATTTAAGGGAATTGGTAAAAAAAAACGAAATAAAATGCTTTTTGTCTAAAAGTGAAGATCATCTAGATTCATATATTGAAATACATGCTGGTGCAGGAGGTACGGAAAGTCAGGATTGGGCTGATATGCTAAGACGAATGTATTTAAAGTGGTCTGAAAATAAAAATTTTAAGTTTAATCTTATCAGTGAACATAAAGGAGATGAGGCTGGTATAAAATCTTCAACTATAAAAATTGAAGGAGATTATGTTTATGGATGGTTAAAAAAAGAGTCTGGAATACATCGATTAGTCAGAATTTCACCATTTGATTCTGGTTCAAGGAGACATACAAGTTTTGCGAGTATTTGGGTCTATCCAGTAGTTGATGAGAATATTAATATTGAAATTTCAGATAAAGATTTAAGAATAGATACATACAGATCTAGTGGTGCAGGGGGACAACATGTTAATACAACTGATAGTGCAGTTAGAATAACCCATATCCCGTCTAAAATTGTTGTACAATGTCAAAATGAAAGGTCTCAACATAAAAATAAAGAAACTTGTATGAATATGTTAAGAGCCAGACTATATGATTTTGAAATCAAAAAAAAAGAAAAAGAGACCAGTAACGATGAAGCATTAAAATCAGAAATTGGATGGGGACATCAAATAAGATCTTATGTTTTGCAGCCCTACAGACTTGTAAAAGATAATAGAACAAATTTTGAAAGCACCAATCCAGACAAAATATTAAATGGTGAAATTGATGAGTTTTTAGAACAATCTTTGTATCAAATTAAATGAAAAAAATAATTTATAGATTATTTATAGTAATATTTTTAATTATATTCATATTTATAATTTATTTCAGCGTTTTTGGCATAACAACCACAAAATTGAATAATCAAATAGGTGATGTCGTTAAAAATATTAATAAAAACTTAAAAATTGAATTAAAAGAAATTAAAATAATTCTTGATCCATTTAAATTTCAAATAAAAGCAAAAACAGTTGGACCTAAATTCAGACTTAAAGATAAAACTATTGATATAGAAAACATCAAGACACAAATATCAATTAATTCATTAATTAATAATGATTTTTCTATAAAAAATTTAGATATTACAACAAGATCATTAGAAATAAAAAATTTAATTTCATTTTCACGAAATTTACACAATATACCTGAACTATATATTTTAGAAAAAGTTATTAAAAAAGGATATTTGATTTCAAACATAGCTTTAGAGTTTGATGATAAAGGAAAAATAAAAGAAAATTATAAAATTAAGGGTTTTATAAAAGATACAAAAATAAGTTTATTCAAAAAAAATATATTGAATAATATAAATTTTACATTTGCTTTTGACTCAAATAATTTTAAATTTGAAGATCTTAAATTATCTTTAAATAATATCCCAGTCCAATCTAAAAAAATAACTGTTAAAGATTTAAAAAGTGAATATTTAATAGAAGGGATATTAGAAAGTAAAAATATTTCTTTAAAAGAAGATGTAATTAACAACCTCATTAAAATTAATCTACCAAATTTAAAATTTCAAAGAGTTGATTTTAGTTCAAATAATCAATTTTCATTTAATATTAATAAAAAATTCAAGATAAATAATCTTAAGTTATCATCAGAATTGAAAGTAAATAATCTAACAGCTTTAAGTGATTTTAAATTAAAAAATGCTCTTCCTAAATTGAAAAAAGAAAT
>CACGKH010000007.1 GCA_902573585.1 uncultured Pelagibacteraceae bacterium | reverse complement strand
AACTTTGGTAATGACTGGTTCAGATGATGCTGGTTCAACACCAAAAATGTCTAAAGAACTGGTTAAAGACCTTATTAATTCTAGTTATATTGAAATTAAAAATGGAAAACATCTTTGTAGTATAGAATGTGCAGATGATGTTAATATGAATATTAAAAATTTTATTACTAATTAAATGTCAAAAATTCAAAATTTTAAAATGTTTATAAATGGTGAATGGGTGGAGTCATCTTCTGGAAAAAAAATTGAAACATTAAATCCAGAAAATAATGAAGTTTGGGCAACTGTTCCTGAGGCCAATGAAAAGGATGTGGACAAAGCTGTTCAATCAGCACAATTAGCTTTTGAAAATAATTGGTCCAAACTTCATCCTAGAGAAAGAGCAAAATATTTAAGATTAATTGGAGAACAATTAAGAGCTAATGCGGAGCATCTAGGTAAAATTGAAACAATTGATACTGGAAAACTTTATAGAGAAACTAAAACCCAAGCAAATTATATTGCCGAATATTATGATTATTTTGCAGGATTGGCTGACAAAGTTGAAGGAACAGTAGTACCTATTGATAAACCAGACATGCAAGTAACTACAACGAGAATACCAATTGGTGTAGTGGCAGCAATTATTCCTTGGAACTCCCAAATGCTTTTAACAGCAGTCAAGTTAGCGCCAGCACTTGCAATGGGAAATACAGTTGTCATTAAAACATCAGAACTTGCTCCTGTAACTCTTCTTGAATTCGGAAAACTTATTGAAAAAACTGGAATACCTAAAGGTGTGATAAATATTATTACTGGTCTAGGTGAGCCTTGTGGTAAAGCTTTAACTACTCACGATCTTGTAGAAAGAATTGCTTTTACTGGTGGGCCCGAAACAGCAAAACACATTGTAAAAAATTCTGCTGAAAACTTATCCCAAGTAAGTTTAGAACTTGGTGGCAAAAGTCCTGTAGTTGTCTTTGATGATGCTGATCAAGAAAATGCTTTAAATGGTATTACCGCTGGAATATTTGGAGCTAGCGGACAAAGTTGTATAGCTGGATCAAGGCTTTATTTGCAAACAAAAATATACGATGATTTTTTAAAAAAGTTGATTAATAAAGCTGAAAAAATAAAATTAGGTGGTCCAATGGAAAAAGATACTCAAATGGGCCCTCTTAATAGTTTCAAACAATTAGAAAATATTGAAAAAAATATTAAAGCAACTTTAGATCAAGGTGGAAAAATAAGATGTGGTGGTAAAAGATCTTCTGTTTCAAATAAAGGTTATTATTTTCCAGCAACAATAATTGAGTGTGATAATCACAACCTGCCTGTAGCTGAAAATGAATTATTTGGTCCAATATTATCTGTTATGAAATTTGATAATGAAGATGAGGTTATACAAAAAATGAATGATAACAAGTACGGGTTATCTTCTGGAATTTATACATCGAATTTTGGAAGGGGACTTAGAGTCTCTAAAGCTGTAAGAGCAGGTATAGTATTCATAAATACTTATAGGCTTATATCTCCAATGGCTCCATTCGGTGGTATAAAAGATAGTGGGTATGGAAAAGAGGCAGGAATTGAATCTATAAAAGAATATACCAGAATAAAGACAACTTGGTACAATACTTCTAATAAGCCAATGACTGACCCCTTTACAATGGGATAATAAATTTACATTTTAAAAGAATGCTTAGCTTGAGGAAATTGTTTTTTAAGCACTTCTAATTTGTAATTTTTAACTGCACTGTTAATAACTTTTTTAACATCAGCATATTTTTTTACAAATTTTAGTTTGCTACCACTCATACCAATTAAATCATCAATGACTAATACTTGACCATCACAATTTGCTGAAGACCCTATTCCAATTGTTGGAATTTTAATTTGATCAGTGATTTTTTTTGACAATTTTGTTTCGACACACTCTAATACAATTGAAAAAACCCCTGCTTTTTCAAGAAGTTTTGTATCATTTAAAATTTTTTCACTTTCTTTAAGTCTCTTTCCTTTAAAAGTAAATTTTTTATCTGTTTGAGGCAAAATACCTACATGACCCATTACAGGTATTTTGTTTTTAGTTAAAATCTTTACTATTGAAACTATCTTTTTGCCGCCTTCAAGCTTAACACCATCACACTTAGTTTTTTTCATCACCAGTTTTACATTTCTAAGAGCCTCTCTTGGATTTCGATAAGTATTGTAAGGCATATCAACTACCATTATTGACTTCTTAACGCCAAGTCTCACGCTTTTTGAATGATTAATCATAGTTTCTAAAGTTACTTCTCTTGTAGATTTGTAATTGTAAAGAACTGAACCAAGTGAGTCCCCAACCAGCACTAAATCACAATGCTTATCTAAAATTAATGCAATATTTTTTGAATAGGCTGTTAAACAAATGATTTTAGATTTATTTTTTTTTTTAATAATCTTTTCTATTTTTTTGTTCATTTATTCTAACTCAATTGTGCTAGGAGGTTTAGAAGTTACATCATAAACTACTCTATTAATGCCTCTAATGCTATTTACAATTTTATTTGAAATTTCTTGTATAAATGATTTTCTAAATTCATAAAAATCTGCAGTCATACCATCCTCAGAGGTTATTGCTCTTAGTAAACATAAGTATTCATAAGTTCGATTATCTCCCATTACACCAACAGTTTTTACAGGAAGTAAAGCAGCATAAGCTTGCCAGATTTTATGATAAAGCCCATATTCTTTCAATGCCTGAATAAAATAATGGTCTGCTTCTTTAAGAATATTTATTTTTTCTTTTGTAATTATGCCTGGCATTCTAATTGCTAAACCTGGGCCTGGAAAAGGGTGTCTAGAAATAATTTCTTTACTTAAATTTAATTCTAATCCTAATTTTCTTACCTCATCTTTAAATAAAAATTTTAGTGGCTCAACAAGTTCAAGTTTCATTTTTTTTGGTAAACCCCCAACATTATGATGAGATTTGATTTTTGATGTTTGGCTGCCAGTTACAGATTTGCTTTCTATTAAATCTGGATAAAGTGTTCCTTGGGCTAAAAATTTAACATTTTTAATTTTTTTTGCATAACGTTCAAAAATTTTAATAAACAAATTTCCTATTATTTTTCTTTTTTTTTCTGGATCTGAAACATTTGTTAATTTTTTGATAAACTCCTTTTCAGCATTTACATAAATTAAATTAATCTTTAATCTTTTTTTAAACGTTTCAATAACTTGTTTTTCCTCATTTTTTCTAAGAAGACCTGTGTTTACAAAAATACAATACAGTTTTTTGCCAATAGCTTTATTCAACAATTGAGCAACAACACTACTATCAACCCCGCCTGAAAGAGCGCATATAACTTTATTATTTTCTACTTGAAGCTTAACATCCTTAATTAATTTATTTTTTTGATCTTTTGAAGACCAATTTCTCCTAACTCGACAAATTAAAAAAATAAAATTCTTAATAAGTTTTTTTCCTTTTTCAGTATGCGTTACCTCTGGATGAAACTGAACTCCATAAAATTTTTTAGATTTATCCTCAACTATAGCAAACTTTGAATTCTTGCTAGAAGCAATAACGTCAAAATTTTTTGGTAACTTTGAAACCTGGTCTGCATGACTCATCCAAACTTTTATTAATTTTTTATTATTAAAAAGACCTTTGATTAAAAAACTATCTTTTCTTCTAAAAATATTTGCTAGACCAAATTCTCTATGCTTGGATTGTTTTACTTTTCCACCATTTAGTTTTGAAAGAATTTGATGGCCAAAGCAAATACCCAGTACTGGTATTCCATTTTTAATTATATTTTTATCAAATGAATATTTGTTTATTTCATAAACATTTAAAGGACCACCAGACAAGATTATTCCTTTGATTGAATCATCAATATCTTTATTTCTAATTTTTTTGTGACTTACTATCTCAGAAAAGACACCTAGTTCTCTTATCCTTCTTGCTATAAGCTGAGTAAATTGGGATCCAAAATCTATAATTAAGATTTTATTTAATTTAATATTAAGACTCATTATTTTTTGGCTCTATATTTTCTAGAGTCTCTAAAATAATTTTATTCTCTTTACATAATTTTTCACAAACTTTAGTAAAAGTTTTTGATAAATCTTTTACTTTTGAATAATTTGATTTTTCTAAGGCTATCTTCATAGACATTAATATTGCCTCTTCATTATCAGGTTCAATTAATAATGTGGTTTCTAAATTTTTTTCCTCTTTTTTTTTATCTTCCTCAACATTATAAATTTTTGCAAGGTACAAGTATGAATTTGAGTTTTTTGGATTAAAAACAATGCTTCTTTCAAACATAAAACGTGCATCGTTATATTTTTTATTTTTATATAATTCTAAACCTTTATTGAAAAAATTATCATTACCTAACACATTATTAGAAACACCTAATATCAGGTAAAAAAAGAAGATAAAATTAAGTATTTTTTTCATTAGTATTTATTATCGCTCTTAATTATATCAACGTTGTGGACCATACTTTCATAAAATCCTGCTTTAGTTATTTTAACGAATTTTGGTTTATCCCTTAAGTTTTTTATTTGTTTAGAACCAAGATATCCCATTGAGGACCTAAGGCCACCAATTAATTTATAAATTATATCACTTACTTTCCCTTTATATTTAGCAAACCCTTCTACACCTTCAGGAACATATTTAGATGTATCTTTTTGTTTTGACTGAAAGTATCTATCTGCCGATCCCTTATTCATAGCACCAACAGAACCCATTCCTCTGAAACTCTTAAAAAGTTTTCCATTTCTTTTAATTAATTTTCCTGGGGTTTCATCAGTACCTGCAAACAATGATCCTATCATTACAGCGTCAGCTCCGGCTGCGAAAGCTTTTGCTAAATCTCCAGAGTATTTTATACCTCCATCCGAAATAATTTTTACATTTTTTTTTTTAATTCCATTTCTTACGTTCAAAATTGCACTAAGTTGTGGCACACCAATTCCTGCTACAAGTCTTGTTGTACAAATAGAACCTGGTCCTATTCCAACTTTAATAATATCCACTCCTAATTTGAGTAAAAATTTAGCTGCTTCAGGTGTTGCTATATTACCTGCACATAATGCAGTTTTTTTATTTTTTTTCTTTTTTATAAATTTAATTATTTCCGAAACTTTTTTGGTATGGCCATGAGCAGTATCTACTACAATAATATTTATATTCTCTTTTAAAATTGCCTCTGCTCTTTTAAATTCACTTGGTCCAGCTCCTACAGCAGCACCTACTAATAATTTCATTTTTTTAACCTTTTTAATTTCTGAAATTTGTTTTCCTACATCAAGATTTCTGTGAATAATTCCTATTCCACCAGCATTAGCTATTGCTATTGCCATTTTACTTTCTGTAACAGTATCCATTGCAGAAGATAGAAGTGGAATCTTTAATTTTAAACTTTCGGTTAATTTTATACTTGTATCGACTTCGGAGGGCAATATTTCAGAATACTTTGGTGTTAACGTTACATCATCAAAGGTAAGTGCTTCTTTAATAGGAACCATGATCATTTATATACGATTCCTTTTAAATTTAAAGAGACTATCTAAGAATTTTACAAATTATAAAACTTTCCTTAGAGTCTTTTCGACTTGATTTAGGTTTAAAAACCTTAACTTCTTTAAAAATTTTTTTTCCAAGTGCGACAATTTCATTAAATGTACCACCCATAAATATTTTTGAAATAAAAACACCTTTACTTGCAATTACATCTTTTGAAAAAATCATAGCTTCTTTACATAATTCTCCTGTTTGAATTGAATCTATATTCTTAATCCCGGTAGTGTTAACTGCCATATCTGACATAACAACGTCTGGTTTTTTATTAAGACACTTTTTAATCTGATTTTGAATTTCTAAAGTTGTAAAATCTCCTTTAATTTGAATAGTATTTTGAATTTTCAACATTTCTTTCAAATCAATTGAAATTATTTTACCACTTTTTACTACTTTAGATGCATATTGCGACCAGCTACCTGGAGCGGCCCCAATATCAATAATATTCATTCCACCTTTAAAAATTTTAAATTTTTCATTAATTTCAATTAATTTGTAAGCTGATCTGGCTCTATATCCATCAACTTTAGACTGACGCACATATGTGTCTCTTCTCTGTTTGTTAACCCAATTTTTTGAAATTTTATTTTTTTTCAATTAATTGCTAAATCTTAAACTTTTAATTAATTTTTTATTATTTAAATCTTCAATTTCAATTTTAACACTTTTATCAACCCTCATGTCTTTACCATCTTTCCAAATTCCTGCAGCAAGATGAATTATGCCTATTTTATAGTTAGGTAAATAAGGTTCTACGAATGTTTTTTGTTTTTCATCATATTTTGGGAGTAAATTGCTTGTTATCCAATTGCAATTTAAGGGTAAATATTCTGTTTCTAAATTGTCTATATATACTGACATATTTATTGCCAAACCTTCCGAACCAAAGATATTTCCAGCTTTTAAAGTTTTTGATAGATTTTTTTGCCAAACACTCCACCCTTTAGAGTTTTTTTCTAACGAAAAAACTCCAATATTAATATGAGGTGCGAACGCAAGTTTTCGAGCATCAGCGTATCCAATTCTTGATTTTATTGCGTGTTTAAAATTTTGTGATTTAACAATTGCTAATTTTCCAAATAACCAATTTACTTTGGAAGTTATTTTATAACCTGGACCAATTGTTTGAGTAATACCAAGTTTTCCATTATCACATGCCTTAAAATATAATTCTACACAATTCCAATCATTTACCCACGCATCACAATCTATCCACAAGTATTTTTCATAATCAGGAAAGTATTTTGGTAAGAATGCTCTAGAGACTTGACTTTTTAGCCATTCTTTATCTCTAACTTTATAACCTGGTACTTCTATGTCCCATTCAGCTAATTTAATCTCATCTACTTTATTTAATAACTTTTCTTTTTGTTCCTGAGTTAATCCTGCATCTAAAATACAGATTGCAACATTTTCACTTTCTTTAAATTTTTTAATAGAATCTATTAATTCTTCTAATAATGGAAAGTAATTAGCATCAGCTAATGAGACAATTACATTTTTTTTCATCTATAATATATCTTCTAATCCTTCATCTTTATCTGAGGTAATATTTTTTTCTTTTTTTATTTTTTTATAATGAAAATAACTTAATGGAATTAAACAAAGATAAATTAATGAACTTACAGCTAAAACTTTAAAAGTATAAACTAACAATGCACCAAAAAATAAAACTATTCCGAATAATAAAAATTTCGTCATAGTTCTCGGTATAACTATCTTTTTAAATGAATATGTAGGAATTGTACTTATTAATAATATCGAAACTACAATAAAAAATATTGGTACTAACATATCATAATCAACCTTAAAAAAAAATTCTCCTAATCCACTGAAACTAAATATTAATGGAAGTAAAACAATGATTCCTCCTGCAGGTGACGGCATTCCCTCAAAAAAATTATCTTTCCAAGATGGTTCTTCCTCGGAGCTGATGTTAAATCTTGCAAGTCTTAGAGCAACACAAACCACATACGTTAAACAAACAAACCAACCTAGTTTATCTAGATACTGTAAATTCCAAAAATACATTATAAGTGCTGGTGCAACCCCAAAACTGATTACATCTCCTAAAGAGTCTAATTCTTTACCCATCTTAGATGTACCTTTGATTAATCTAGCTATCCTTCCGTCTAATGCATCCATTAAGCCTGCAAATAATATTGCGATAATAGCTATTGCAAATTTTCCATCTATAGCAAATTTAATTGATGTTAAGCCTATGCAAACACCAATTAATGTAATTGCATTTGGTAAAATTATTCTTGCTTTTTTATCAGAAACAATTTTAAAATTATTTTTTTTTTGTTCCATTTTATTTTTTAGCTAACAATGTTTCACCAGAAATAGCTTTCTGACCAACTTTAACTAAAGGTTCATAATTTTCGTAATATACGTCTGCTCTACTCCCAAATCTTATCATTCCAATTCTGTCCCCTTGTTTAAGTTCTTGGTCCTTGTTTGTCTCACAAACAATTCTTCGAGCAACAAGACCAGCAATCTGTACAATTATAACATCATTGTCATGAGAGTCTTTAATCTTAAAATAATTTCTTTCATTATCTTCACTTGCTTTATCAAGAGAGGCATTAAAAAATTTTCCAGGTTTATATAAAATTTCCTCAACCTTTCCACCGCAAGGAGTTCTATTAACGTGACAATCAAAAATATTCATAAAAATACTAATTTTTTTAAATTTTTTATTTTCTAAGCCAAGCTCTTTTGGTCCATCAACATCTTCAACTTTAATAACTTCTCCATCTGCTGGGCTCACAAGATAATTATCATTATCTATGATAACTCTTTCAGGATCTCTAAAGAAATAATAAACCCAAACAGTTAAAACAAAACCTAATAAACCTAAAAAATCACTAAAACTATAAAACACTATAGTAATTATTCCGGCTATTACTAAAAACTTATATCCCTCTACGTGAATTTTTGGAAATATCTTGCTAAACATATTCTTCTATTTGATAATTTTCCATTAATATGTATATAAAATCGCGAAATTCAATTAATAAGATAAAATATAAGTGAGCAAAATTACCGTAAAAAACCCAATTGTAGAGTTAGATGGTGATGAAATGACCAGAATAATCTGGGAATTTATCAAAAATAAATTAATCCTTCCTTACCTTGATCTTGGCATAGAGTACTACGATTTAGGAATGAAAAGTCGAGATAATACTGATGATAAAATTACAATTGATTCAGCTAATGCTATTAAAAAAATTGGTGTAGGCATTAAGTGTGCAACAATTACACCTGATGAAGCTCGTGTAGAAGAATTTGGTTTAAAAAAAATGTGGAGATCTCCTAACGGAACTATAAGAAATATTATTGGAGGAACAGTGTTCAGAGAACCAATAATTTGTTCTAATATTCCAAAGCTAGTTCCTTCTTGGTCTGATCCAGTTGTAATTGGAAGACATGCATTCGGTGATCAATACCGAGCAACAGATTTTAAAGTGCCTGGAAAAGGAAAAATGGAGATAAAATGGACCTCAGAGGATGGAAAAGATGAAATTAAGTATGAAGTATTTAACTTTACTGGCCCAGGGGTTGCACTTTCAATGTACAATTTAGATAAATCAATAGAAGATTTTGCAAGATCATGTTTCAGTTATGGTCTAATTAAAAAATGGCCTGTTTATCTATCAACTAAAAATACTATCTTAAAAAAATATGATGGAAGATTTAAAGATATATTTGAGGAAGTTTTTAATAATGAATTCAAAAAAAAATTTGAAGAGGCTAACATCACTTATGAACATAGATTAATTGATGATATGGTTGCATGTGCAATGAAATGGAGTGGAAAATATATTTGGGCTTGTAAAAATTATGATGGTGATGTTCAGTCTGATACTATGGCACAAGGTTATGGATCGTTAGGCTTGATGACTAGCACGTTATTAACTCCTGATGGAAAGGTGATGGAAGCAGAGGCTGCGCATGGTACTGTGACTAGACACTATAGAATGCATCAAGAGGGTAAAGAAACATCTACAAATCCTATAGCATCAATATTTGCGTGGACAAGAGGTTTGGCTCATAGAGGGAAATTGGATGGAAATCAAGAGCTTATCAAATTTGCTAATACAATCGAACAAGTTTGTATTGAATGTGTAGAGTCTGGGTCTATGACGAAAGATCTTGCAATATTAATTGGACCTTCAAGTAAATATCTAACTACCAATCAGTTTTTAGATGTAATAGATAAAAATCTAAAAAAAAAATTAAATTAAAGATTTAAGTCTTTCATAAGCTTCATTTATTTTACTCTGATCCTGGCCACCAGCTTGGGCAAAGTCTTTCCTTCCTCCCCCACCTTGACCTCCGATAATTTCAGAGCTTACTTTTACAAATTTTACTGCATCGTATTTTTCAGTTAATTTATTAGTTACACCTACAGCAACTCCTACCTTGTCATCTTTACTAGCAAAAACAACAACTATTCCTTCAACTAATTCTTTTTTACCATCATCAACTAATTTTCTTAATTCTTTTGGTGGAAGACCTTCAACGTTTTGAAATCTTATTTTTATTCCTTTTACTTCTTCATCAATTATTTTATTTTTTGTTTTATCACTAAGAATTGATTTAACTAATAAAGTATCAAGCTGTTTACCTAAATTTTTAATCAACAATTTTTGATCTGATTGGTCTAAAGTTGGTTTGCCACCTAAATCAATTATCTGACTAGATAAATTTTTAATTACTTCATCATTTTTTTCTAAAGATAAATTTGATAATTTTTCTTTATTTTTCAAAAAATCATCTAACTGTTTATCTCTTAAAGCCTCAATCCTTCTTACACCTGCTGCTATTGAGGATTGGCCAACTATTTTAAATTTACCAATATCTCCAGTATTTTTAACGTGTGTACCACCACATAATTCTGTAGAAAAATACTTTCCATTATCATCACCCATTGAAAGAACTCTAACCTCTTCACCATATTTTTCACCGAATAATGCTAACGCACCATTTTCAACAGCTTCATCAGGTGTCATTAATCTTGTTCTTACGTCTGTTTTCTTGGCAACCATTGAATTAACAAAGGTTTCTATTTTTTCAACATCTTCATTTGAAATTGGTTTCATATGACTAAAATCAAATCTTAATCTACTAGGTTCTACTAATGAACCTTTCTGAGTAACATGGGTACCTAAAACTCTTCTTAATGACTCATGCAATAAATGAGTAGCTGAGTGATACGCTCTTGTATCATTTCTTCTTTTAACATTTATTTTCATTTCAACATTTTCATTCAATTTAATTGAACCACTAATTACTTTTCCATAATGAACAAAAAGATCTCCTAATTTTTTCTGAACATCAATGACTTCAAATTTAAAATCTCCAGAAATCATTTCTCCAGCATCCCCAACTTGACCACCTGACTCTCCATAAAAAGGTGTTTGATTTGTTATAACCATTCCTTCATCATTCGATTTTAATTCTTTAATTTCTTTGTTATCTTTAAGTAAAGACAGGACAACTCCTTCCGCTTGATCTGTTTCATAGCCTAAAAATTCTGTAGCTCCTAATTTATCCCTTATTCCAAACCAAATGTCTTCAACTGCTGCGTCTCCAGAACCTTTCCAATTTTTCTTTGCAAGCTCTCTACTTTCTTTCATTAAAGATTGAAATTTTTTGGTATCAATAGATAAAGATTTATTTCTTAAAATATCTTCAGTAAGATCTAATGGAAAACCATAGGTATCATATAATTTAAAAGCAACGTCTCCTGGAAGGACTTTGTCTATTTTTGATATTTCATCATTTAAAATTTTTATTCCTCTATCTAATAAAACTAAAAATTTTTCTTCTTCCATTCTTAGAGTTTCTTTTATTAAAGACTCAGCTCTTTTTAATTCTGGATAATTGCCTGACATTTCGTTTTTAAGTGTTTCAAATAAATTATAAAAAACTGGTTCTTTAGATCCAAGTAAATGAGAGTGCCTCATACCTCTTCTCATTATTCTTCTAAGAACATATCCTCGCCCTTCATTTGATGGTAAAACTCCTTCAGCTATCAAAAATGAACTTGCTCTTAAGTGATCCGCAATAACTCTAAAACTTGAAAGATTTTTTTGATCTGGTTTCTTTTTAACGATATCTGATGTTGATTGAATTAACTTTTTAAAATGATCTGTTTCATAATTGTCATGTGTCCCTTGTAGTAGAGCAGCAATTCTTTCTAAACCCATTCCTGTATCGACAGATGGTTTTGGAAGATTTATTCTTTTATCTTTAGTTACTTGCTCATATTGCATAAAAACTAGGTTCCAAATTTCAATAAACCTATCACCATCTTCATCTGTACTTCCAGGCAAGCCACCCTTTAAATGATCTCCGTGATCATAAAAGATTTCTGAACAAGGTCCGCAAGGCCCTGTTTCTCCCATAGACCAAAAATTGTCTGATGTTGAAATTTTGATTATTCTATCATCACTTAGACCTGCTATTTTCTTCCAAAAATTAAATGCTTCATCATCTTCATGAAACACTGTTACATAAAGTCTATTTTTATCTATACCAAAATCTTTTGTAATTAAATCCCATGCATAATGTATTGCTTTTTCTTTAAAATAATCTCCGAACGAGAAGTTTCCTAACATTTCAAAGAATGTATGGTGTCTTGGAGTATAACCAACATTTTCTAAATCATTATGCTTTCCGCCAGCTCTTACACATTTTTGTGAAGTTGTTGCTCTTTGATAATCTTTTTTTTCTAATCCAGTAAAAACATTTTTAAATTGTACCATTCCGGAGTTAGCAAACATTAATGTTGGATCGTTATTTGGTACAAGATTACTAGACTCTACAATTTTATGATCGTTTTTCTCAAAATATTTTAAAAACGTTTCTCTTATTTGATTTAATGATTTCTGAGCCATATTTTTAAAATACAGCTTTTTTGTTCTATGTCTAGATAGCGGTAAGGGGAAAAAGGCGCTTAATATAAGCGCCTTTTATAATTTAAAGATGACCTTTAATTCTAGTTCTTTTTAGAAGGAGTAGCTTCTTTATCAGCCTCTTCTTTTTCAGCTACTTTCTTCTCTTTTTCAATTTTTTCAGGACTTAAAGGATTTCCCTCAATCTTTTTAGAAATCACACCTGCTTTTTCTCTAATTGCCATTTCAATTTCTGCAGCAACTTGAGGGTTTTGAGCTAAATAGATTTTAGCATTTTCTCTACCTTGACCTATTTTCTCACCTTTATAAGCATACCATGCACCTGATTTTTCAATAATATCGGCTTTAGCTCCTAGATCTACTAATTCACCCATTTTGCTAATTCCTTTTCCATACATTAAATCAAACTCAACAACTTTAAATGGTGGTGCAACTTTATTCTTAACTACTTTCACTCTTGTAGAGTTACCGATAATTTCATCTTTATCTTTGATAGCACCAATTCTTCTAATGTCCATTCTTACAGATGAATAAAACTTAAGTGCATTTCCACCTGATGTTGTTTCAGGACTTCCAAACATTACTCCAATTTTCATTCTGATTTGGTTAATGAAAATCATCATTGTATTTGTATTTGAAATTGAACCAGTTAATTTTCTTAAAGCCTGACTCATTAAACGTGATTGAAGACCAACGTGATGATCTCCCATCTCACCTTCAATTTCAGCTTTTGGAGTTAAAGCTGCCACAGAATCAATTACGATTACTGAAATAGAGCCTGATTTTACTAGTGTATCTGCTATTTCAAGAGCTTGCTCACCAGCATCTGGTTGGGAGATTAAAAGCTCCTCAGTATTTACACCTAATTTTTTTGCATAAACTGGATCTAAAGCATGTTCTGCATCAACAAATGCACAAATGCCACCAGCCTTTTGAGCTTCAGCAACTACTTGTAATGCTAATGTTGTTTTTCCAGAAGACTCTGGCCCGTAAACTTCTACAATTCTTCCTTTTGGCAATCCACCTATTCCTAAAGCTAAATCTAAACTTAAAGATCCTGTAGATATTGACTCAATATCCATAGCTCTTTTCTCACCTAGCTTCATAACTGAACCTTTTCCAAAGTTGTCAGTTATCTGGCTGATTGCAGCATCTAATGCTTTGTTCTTTTCTTTGATATCCATTTCTTGATCTTTAGTAGATTTAACTACCTTTAGGTTATTTTTCGTCATTTTTAGCCCTTTTTTTTAATTTTTTTAACACTCGAATCATGAAATAAATGTACACATTTTGTTCTCATTGGCAAGACATATTTTAATTAGAACAAAAAAGTCAATTATTATCTAATTTTTAGATAGTCGCTAGTCAACAAACCAACAGATTTCAAAAGATTAAATTGTGAGAGAATATAATTTCTTTCAGAATCAGCTAATGAAATTTGAGCGTTAAGTAATAAAGAATTAGATTGGATTACTTCCAGTGTCGTTCTATCTGAGCCACTATTATATTCTGCAACAATACCCTCGTTAGCAATCTCTGCTGCATTAACTTGAGCTTTTACAGAATTTAGTAAGCTTTTATTTGATAAATAATTAGACCAGGCACTAGCTACATCCGTTTGATTTTGTGTAGTCATATTTTCAAGTAATAAATTTTTTTGTAATTCTAAACTTTTAGATTTTTTTAGATTAGCATAGTTTTTACCACCTGAGTAAAAAGGCCAAGAAACTGTGGCTTTCAAAGTATCTTGTTCTTTCTCATCATAAGTTGCATTTAAATCATCAGTTTTAGATCTATCAAATGATAAAGTGGCTGATGGAGCTAAATCAGATCTAGCACTAGAAGTATCCTTTTTGGATTGCTCATATTCTAATTGGGCTATTATCAAATCTGGATTATTCTTTTTTGATAATTCGATTGCAGAATTTAATTCTATTGGCAGTCTTACTTCAATAATTGAAGATTTATCTAATAATTCAGTGTCATTTAATTTTCCAATTACATTTTCATAATTAAGTTTACTAGTTAGAAAATCATTTTCTGCTTGAATAAATTTGGCCTGAGCACCAGCTAATGATGATTCAGATTGAGCGACATCTGATAAAGATATGTTTCCTCTTTCTAGTCTTATTCTATCAGTCTCAACCTGTCTTTCTAATAAATTAACATTTGATTTATTTATCTTTAATTTTTCTCTATCTGAAATTAATCCTGTATACGCTTCTATAGATTTGTAAATAATATCTTGCTCTTTCTTTAAAAGCTTTGTTTTAGCCAACTTAATACCAATTTTGCTTTTTTTGAATTCAGCCCCTCTACCAAAATCAATTAATGTTTGTGTTATTGTTATTGATTGAACTGTTGGATCTACATTATTTATAGAAGCACTTGATCCATCACGATTTGTTAATTTGTCAGTTTCCTGTTCACTTTTACTGCCACTTAAAGTTACAGTAGGAAGATAAGAACTTTTTGAAATCTTTAGATCTTGTTCGGAAATATTTAAACTTTCTCTTTCAGCATTTAATTCTGGGTTATTAGTATAAGCTTTTTTAAGTGCAGTAGTAAAAGACTCTGCACTTACACCTGAAAGAAAAAATAAATAAGTTAAAATAATTATAAAATAATTTTTCATTTGTTTTTATATACAGCAGATTTAATTTGATGGTTGCTATTTAAATTTAAAATAATTGAAGCATATTTGGGCATATACCTAAACATATTTTGTGTAATTCTTTGATAAGTCTGCATAAAGTTTAATACATCTACTTTGCTCATTATTTTAAGATTTAGTTTTCTTTTACTACTTAACCAAAGTTTACGCTCTTGTTTTAATCTCCATTTTTGTAACAAACTAAAGTTTTTTGCTTTTAAATAAATTAAACAATTAAGTTGTGAATATAAGTTTTTATACTTCAATTTCAATTGTTGATTAACATATTTCCTCCAAATTTGTTTTTGATCTTTTGCTTTTTCCATTGAATTAATTGTTTTTTTTAAAGTGTTGTTTTTTTCTGATTTTGCGCCAACACACCAACCTTCAAAAATAATAACATCAGGTTTATCTTTTAAATTATACCAACGTTTTTTATTAAATCTATCATCAATTGCTTTATTAAAAGTTGGAAGTTTTAATCTTTTAAACTTTTTACTTTTTGCTTTTCTAAAAAAACTTAGCATCATATTAATATCATGTGTTCCAGGAACCCCTCTTGTTAAAAGCATGGGATGAACTCTTTTTGATAAGTTTATTCTTTCTTTTCTTGTTTTATAAAAATCATCAATAGAAATTCTAAAGACCTTTAATCTAAAATACTTAATTAAGATAATTCTTATTAAAGAGCTAATTGTTGTTTTGCCAGTTCCCTGACCACCTGCTAAACCAATAAAATAGGGCCTTTTTTTATCTGCTTTTTTACTTATCCAAAAACATAATGGAATTAAGAATGACTTAATCATTCTTTCTTTATTTTTAAATTTATCAGCTTTTGTTTCTTGAGATTTAATAAATTTTAAACAATCTTTTTTAACTTTACCAAAACACTCATTAGTTAATTTCATTGAAATCTATTTTTTTTGATCCATTGGATGATTTTTACCATCAAAAAAAGCTATATCTTTTAAATCATCTACATTGACTTCATCAACACAGCCTAAATTAAATCCTGTCATCGCGGGTGCACTCCTTGGATTGTGATGTGTATAAATTCCACATTCAGTGCAAAAATAATGGTTAGCAACTTTTGTATGATATTGATAAAGTTTTAATTTATCTTCTCCCTTAATAATTTTAAAATCCTCATTTTTGACCATACCCATTGTTGCATTTTTTCTTTTACAAATAGAACAATTGCATCTTACTATTTTTGCTAATTCATTAATTGAAGCTTTTATTTCGGCCTCAACAGCTCCACAATGACAATTTAGTTTCATTTTTTCCTTTCATTTAATTCTTAATTACTCCTTTTTTACAAGTCTACTCTGTACATTACTTCATTTCTTTTTAACATTGGCAAAGTAAATGGTGAATTATAAGACGCTCTTATTGGGGGGCTTAAAACTCTTATGTTGTCTTGTTCAAGTTCGTTATCTAAGATTTCTTTATTTTCTAAAAAATTTTTATCTGAAGATCTGCCTGAATATTTAACTACAGCATAATATCCAGCCTCTATAGTTAAAATTTTTACTTCTAAATTAATAGGCTTTGGTGCGTTATCCTCATTAAATTTTGATGGCAAATAAAATTGCATAGTCATGTTTCCATTCTTATTCTCTTGAGTAACAGGAACTGTCATTTTAATTTCTTCATTTTCTTTATTATTTCCTGAGATATAATTAAATAATTTTCTAAAACCATTACCCTCAATAGAGTTAGTTTCAATTACTAAACGATCAGGATATTTTCTAATTTCATAGTTTCTATTTTCTTTTATTACTTCATAATTTGCTTCTTCGTATGCCATAGTTTGTGAACTTAAAGTTAATACCGAAAGTAAAATTAATAAAATTTTTTTCATAGAATTTGTTAATTTATATTATTAAAATAAATAGTTATAATTATAAAATAACCAATTATGCCTCCAATTATACCTGAGGTTATTGATATAATTTTTGATAGTTTTTTTTTATATAAAAAAATATAAATGCCGTATCCAATGCCGATCGCTACAATTCCCATTAGCCCAACCAATTTATAAATTATTACTCCTCCGATAAGGGATGCGAACTCAACCATATTATTTTTTGTTTTTTTTAAAAATTTTTTCATATTGTTTTTTTTTAAACTATCCCTGGTTGAACTTATCCACAAGCATACAAAATGTAGTTTCGATGTTCACGTTTTGATTCACTTTTGATTCAATTACGGACTCAAAATACAACCTCTTGCGTGCATTGTGTAAATAAGCTATAAATAAGAACAAAACAAGAACATGAAACTAACTGTCCCTTATTATCTACATAAAGCTGGTGCTGGGTTTCCATCACCTGCCACTGATTATATCGAAGAAGATATAGATCTGAACATACATTTAATCAAAAACGTTCCAGCAACTTTCATCATCAGAGTTCAAGGAAAATCCATGGTCGATGTTGGGATTAATGATGGGGATTTATTAGTTGTCGATAAAAGTTTAAAACCAAAAAACTTTTCAACGGTTATTGCAAATGTTCATGATGAACTTGTAGTTAAAACTTTAGTTCAGGAAAGAGATAAAAAATTTCTAACATCAGGATCTAAAGATTTTTCAGAGAGAATTTTAATTAATGAGGAAGAAGATATTTTTATTTGGGGAGTTGTAACTTATGTCATCCATTCAACGTACTAGAAAATTAGCTTTAGTTGATTGTAATTCTTTTTATGTTTCTTGTGAAAGATTATTTAATCCGAGAATAAGAAAAAAACCAGTTGTAGTTTTATCTAATAATGATGGCTGTATCATCTCACGATCTAATGAGGCAAAAGCTTTGGGGATTAAGATGGGTGAACCTTATTTTAAAGGAAAAGATATGATTATCAAAAATAATGTTGAAGTCTTTTCTTCAAATTATTCCTTATACGGAGATTTATCTAGAAGAGTGATGAGAACTCTTAAAAGATTCAATACAGAAATAGAAGTGTATTCAATTGATGAAGCATTTATAGATTTATCAAATTTTCCAGACTCAGAAGTTGAAAAAGTTGGAAAAGAAATCAGAGACACTGTTTTGCAGTGGACTGGTATTCCAGTAAGTATTGGCATTGCTAAAACAAAAACTTTAAGCAAAGTTGCAAATCATATTGCAAAGAAAAAACAATCAGGTGTTACAAGTTTAATTGGTATAGAAAACTTAGATCCAATTTTAGAAAAAGTTAAAATTAATGATGTGTGGGGAGTTGGTAGACAACTTACAAAATTTTATCAAAAAAATGGAATTTATAATGCCAAACAACTTAAGAATAAATCTAATACCTGGATTAAAAAATGTTCTAATGTTTTAAGCTCAAGAACTGCGATGGAGCTTAGGGGCATTCCTTGTATTAATTTAGAAACAACACAAACAAAAAGAAAAAGTTGTGTTGTTTCAAGATCATTTGGAAAAAGAATTGAAACTTTCCAAGAATTAAAAGAGGCAGTTGCAAACTATTGTTTAAATGCATCTGAAAAAATTAGATCAGAGTCATTAGTCGCAAAAGCAATCACAGTATTTGTTAGAACAAGTCCCTTTCAACGAAACTACGGTTATTATTCAAATGCAAAGACTATTGATTTTCCTATTGCAACAAACAATAGTATTGAAACTGTTAAGACTGCAGTTTCAATTTTAGAAAATATCTTTAAAAATGGATATCGTTATCAAAAAGCAGGTGTTATGCTTACAGGGCTACGTAATGATGATGGAAGAAAAAATTTATTTTCATCAGAAAAAGATGAAAAAATAAAAAGTTTAATGCAATCAATTGATAATACTAATTATAGATATGGAAGATCAACCTTAAGTCTTGCAAGTGCAGGGGTTCATAAAAAATGGAATATGAGAAGACAATATTCTTCTAAAATAGATACAGCTGATTTTTATTGTCTACCAACAATTAAAACTACTTAGTAAAATGACATCTTGGCTCCACAACTGTCCAAGAGGACGTACCTGCATTTCTTTTTAGAATATTATCAAAGTTAGAAATTATTTTTCTTTGATAATTATTTAGATCTTTATAGTTAGTTGACCATTGTTTAAGTCTTTGGATGTTTTCATGATTTGGATATCGACTAGCATATGCATAAAGCCAGCCCCATTGACTACTTGAAGTACTGTTAACATCTTGTCTTTTATAATCTTTTGCAGGTCCTGGAGCTTTCATTTCTTTAGCATACTTAAAAACAATTTCATTGTTCTCAGTAAAATCTATAAAAAATTTAACAATATTATGAAAATTCTTTCCTTTATATTCGTAATCCCAAATATTGTAGCCTTGGTTTTCAGCAATAATTGCTATGGTAGTTAATGCAGTCATAGCTCTTCCCTGATAAAAAATTGCCCTACCACCTCTTCTAGTTTCAATTGGCATACTTCCATCTTTTCTTTGATATCTGATTGCATTCTCATAATTTCTAAAAGCTTTTTTAAATAATTTATTATCATTAAGTAAAATACCTAGCTGCATATGACTAATTGCTGATGATAGTGCATGATTATGTGCACTCCTTGGAACGCCAGCTGCTTGGGTGCCTTGTTTATATAATCCCAATTCATACATGAGATGCTGATTTTTTTTGACAATCTTTTTAAACCAATCTTTTATGATTTTATCTTCTTCATCAGGAACAGTTATTCTCTGTTTTGCAAATGAATATCCAGCCATCATTGGGGAAGCAATATAAAGATTAATTGTTAGAGTATCATTCCAATGTTTTGCTTCGTGATCTGATGGTCCTTTTCTTTGAGCTGCGTCTGCTTTTGCCCAATCTAAAATTACTCTTTTAACATTCTCACAAGCTTCAACATTTCCACCACCACAAGGACGTTTAAAGTTTTCAAACTTATTTAAAGCAAAGTTAAATCTATTATCCAGACCATAACCAGATGGAGCGTCAACTTTTATCACTGGTAAAACAGGATTGTTGTCTTTATTTACATACATATTAATAATGCACTTATCTAAATTTTTAGGAATTGGAAAAATAACTTCTGGTTGAGTAACTGTTGCTTTTTTTTTTATTTTTTTAAAATCAGCATAAGAAATATTTGAAATAAAAAATAATGATATAAAAAGTATTAAAAGTTTTTTCACTATATCTAATTTATTTGTTTACCTTTTTTAATTGGATCTATTAAAAGTTTTTTAACATTATATTTAAATTTTTTATTATTAAAATGCAGGTTATTAATAACAACTATTCTTGAATTTTCTACATCAATTAAAATCGCTTGACCACCAAAACCTCCTAAACCAAACACTACTTTATTTTTTAAACCTGGATAATCCATATGAAATTGTCCACCATAACTATAAGAAAAATTAAAAGCGGGTTCGTCTCCTACTTTGATATTTTTTTTAATTCTTCTTTCATGAATTTCTTTTAAATATTTACCTACACATGTATCATTTTGATAATCATCCATGATTGCTTTTGCAATTCTGAGATAATCATATCTACTTGCTCTAAATGAATATCTTCCTGGACCATACTCATTAGGAACTCCTTTTTGTTTCATAAAAAATACACTATTTTCTACTCTGGCTTTTTTTTGAAAAATTTCATTTAATAGTTTTTGAAAATCCTTATTAGTTTTATGAATTACATAATTTATTATAATATTTGTTGCTAAACCGTTATAATGGTATTTTTTTGAATTTGACGGCTCTGAATTTTTTAATTCCAGATTAGCAAATGAAGATATGGGATGGATATTGTACCATCTTCCTGTTTTTTTTAATCCATCATTATCATCAACATATTTTTGATCTCCAGCAGCCATATTTAAAATATCAATTAATTTTTTTTTAGAATAAAGAGTGTTCTTAATTAAAGGCCAATCGTTTAATGTTGAGTCAATACTATCAATATAACCCCCACAAATTGCGTGGCCTGTTACGTAAGAAACTAAACTTTTACCCATAGACATGGAGCTCCATTTAGTATCATTTTTAAAGATAATACCAAAACGGTCCTCAGGTGAAATTTCATCAATTATGATTTTGCCATTTTCGAAATAAAGATAACTTAGAATTGCTTTTTTTTGCAATTGTTTTTTAACAAATTTATCATCTATTAAATCTGAATTGAACTTAATTGGGTTTTTAGATGGTTGAACTAAATATCTACCAAATCCTTTAGTATCTTCTAAATAATGAAAAACATAAAATAGCAAAGTACCGAAATTAGGATTATCATGATAATTAATTTCGTTTCCTCCACCTCTGGTGCTTAATTTTATATCTAAATTATTTTTATATTGAGGTTGATCGCATTTATTGTAATACCAAAGATTGCTATATTTTGGTTGTTGTTTGCAAACTTCACTCTCAATTATTTCTACATACTGATGATGACCATTGTCAAACAGCCATTTATTAAATTTATCTAAACTTCCAGCTGGTCCTCCAAAAGCATTAGATGAAAATGTTAAGAATAAAAAAATAATAAAAAATTTTTTCACTTTAATTAAATTTTTAATTTATTTGTTTACCGTTTTTAAATGGGTCGTGTAGTAGTTTTTTGTGATTATATTTATATTGTTTATTATTATAATGGAGTGAATTAACAACCAGTATTCTTGAATTTTCTACATCAATTAAAATCATATTCCCACCATAGCCACCCATGCCAAATATAATTTTGTCTTTTAATCCTGGAAAATCCATATGAAATTGACCCCCATATGATTTTGTTCGATTAAATAAAGGCTCTTCTTTTTCTTTGCTTCCTTTTGGTATTCTTCTTTCGTAAATTTCTTTTAAATATTTTCCAACACAAGTACCATTCTGATAATCATCCATTATAGCTTTTGATAATCTAAGATAGTCAAATCTTGTTGCCATTATGTTAGGATGTCCATTTCCATTTTTTTCTTGAAAACTAGTATAGCCATAACGAATGCTATTTTTGATCTTTATTTTATCATTAAAAACTTTGCTATAAAATTTGTCATAATCTTCGCCGACTTTAAATTTCATATAGTTTAAAATTAACTGAGTAACAAACCCGTTATAATTGTATCTTTCCTTGGATTTTTTTGTATTTTTGTTTCTAAAGTGTGAGCGCATAGTTGTTTCAATATCCCTATCTTCATATGCACCTAATTTACTGGTACCATCTGCAAATTCATCGATGTATTTTTGATCACCAGTATTCATATTTAAAAAATTAATTAATTTTTGATCATGATAAAGTGAATCTTTTATTACAGGCCAGTCATTTACTCTTGCATCAACTCCATCAATGTAGCCATCACATATTGCATGACCTACTAAATAAGAAGTTACTGACTTACCCATTGACATTGAATAAAATTTTGTTTCATTATTTAAAAACTCTCCCAATCTTTCTTTAGGAGAAAGTTCGTCAATTAATACTTCACCATCTTGATAATATAAATAACTAAGGATACCTTTAGTTTTCATTTGCTTTTTTACAAATTTATCTTCAATTAAATTGAATTTAAAATCGTAGGAATTATTTGTTGATTTAAATTCTTTTAAATGTGAACTTCTATCTCTATAAGAATATTTCCATAAATAATAAATCAGTGTGTCTCTATTTGGGTTTGCATGATAAGTAATATTAGTTGATGATAATGCTTTATTAGCTAACTTGATTTTTAGATTGTTCATGGTTATCATTTTTCCTTTGGGATAATTCCCACATTCCTCATTTAACCAAGCATCACTATTTTTTTTAAAAGTTGCGCAAATATCGACCTTTGCACCCCCATCTTTTAAATATTGCGAATGGCCATTTTCCAAAAGCCATTTATTGAATTGATTTTGGTTGTTAAACTCAGCAGCAAATAGATTACTTAGAAATAATAGGCTTAGAGTAATAATTATTAATATTCTTTTCATAAGTTATGCTCTTTTATTATGTTTATTATGTTGTCCCTTTTTTCAAGTGAGCACAACCACACTTACCGCAACAAACAAAGGTTATGTTAAATAAATATCCTAGTCAAATAATTACTTTATATTATCAATATTATTTATATTTGAGAGAGATTGATCAAATTCATCCATGTTTTCTCTTAATGCTAAACTGGAAATAGAATAAATCATTATTAATAATAAGATTAAAGGTATCGCAGTTATTATTGAGGCATTGCTCTTAATCATTAAAATATAAACAACAATGAATAAAGCTGAACGGATTAGGACTGTATTTTTAAAAACACTTATAATTGAAAGTGAGTGTTTAACTAAATTTGAAAAATTCATTTTTGATGGTCCAAAATACCTAGTGCCACGTATAGAGGGTATTGATAATAAATTTTTTTCTAATTTCGTTAAAGAACCTGAAAAGCTGTTCCAAGTAGCTTTTTCATTTACCATTTTTTCAACAGTTGTTTTGGGTAAACAAGTAAAATTTCCAAATTTTATAGACTTTCCAGTAAACGTAAATGTGATCAGTTTATGTATTTTATAGCAGATTTGAAATAATAAATTTTCAGATCTTTTTATTCGTTCTCCAACTATAGGCTGATTATTTGAATTTTGAATTTGATTTATAAATTCTGTAATTTCTTCTGGCCTATCTTCACCATCTCCATCCATTGGAATAACATAATCAAAGTTCTCTTTTTCATATATATATTTTAATCCTGTAGCTATACATCTCGCATGACCTTGATTTTTTTTCATATTAATAATTTTGAGTGAAAAAATATTTACTAAATCATTTTTTTCAATTAGACGATCATGATTTGATGCATCATTAATTACAATTATTGAAATTTCAAATTTCGGATTAATTGATAAATCATTAATTTCATTTATAAGTTTAGACGTAGACTGCCAGTCATTATAAACGGGAATTAAAATTTTTATTTTCATATGTAGATTTTAATTCTTAATACCTTCCAAGACAAACATCATCTACACAAATAAATTGTGAAGAATTCTTAAGTGCTTTATCATTTGTAAAACCTTCCCATTTGGGTCTTGATTCTAAATGATAAGAAAGATTTCCAGCTTTCCATTCATCTCCAATTACAAATTCAATTTTTTTATCAAATTCTTGATCCCATTTTTGTTGAACTTTGGCAGCTATTTCTTTTCCCAAGTAATCAGTTCTTTTATCAGTTTGATAAATTGAAATAAAAGAATAAAGAATTGGTGATAAAAAAAGAGAAATAAAAATCCATACAAAAATGAATTAATTTTTTTAATATTTATTTGAGATTGAAAAATATAAATAAAAAGTACTCCCAAAAATAAGTAAAAAGGCGTCATCCACATTGTTCTAATTTTTGATCCGGTAATCACTGAAGTTATAAAAATTAAGAAAATAGGTAAAATATTAATGAAGATTAAAAAAATTAATTTTTTATCATTAAAGTTAAATTTATAATAAATTTTTTTTATTAATAAAAAAATTAAAAGGAAAAATGGAATTAATAATGCTATTTGTTTTAAAAGAAAAATAATTGGATACTTTAAATGATCTACCCAACCTGAGCTCTCTAGCCCCGCTCTTTTTAAACCATAAAAAATTGTTATAAAATCATTATTATAAAGCCATACAAAATGTGGAATTAATAAAACCAAAAACACTTCAAGGATTATCAAATATTTAAAATCAAATTTTTTAGTTTTTTTAATAAAGATTGAATAAATAAATAAAAAAATAACAGACGCTAGTAGGTAAATGAATAAATATTTAGACAAAAATCCTATAGCAGCAAAAAATCCAATTAATAAACAATCTGAAAATTTTATTTCTTTTGTCTCAAAAATTTTCCAAGAATAATAAACAACTAATGACCAAAAGGGTATTTGACAAACGTTTACATTAAATTCTGGAGTAGTAAAATTATAAAAATAAATAGCTTCTAATGACAATACTGAAAGTAAGCTTAGTTTCACATTCATTAAAATTTCATTACCCAGCTTAAATACATAATAAAAAGCTATCAAAATAAAAATTTGACTTAGCAAGTAAAATGCCCAATCCTGTGATCCAAAAATTTGGTAAGTTACCTCTAAAAAAAATGGTTTCATTGGCGGATGTTTAACTGATCCCCAGTCAAGATTGCTACTCCAAGCGAGACCCTCTATTACATCTAGCGGCAAGTTGTTATTTGTAATTGATGGAACTAATGTCCAAATAATTAAATGAGAAATAGAAAAAATAAAAAAAATATTATTAGTATTTCTATTTAAAACATTCATTAATAAATATTTACAATAATTAAGCTCACTTGACACCCCTAATTTGCTGAATATACTCCTTCGAATTCAAATTAAAGGTATGCCTAAAACTAGCAAAGTAAAAAAAAAGCTCTCTAAAGTAAAATCTAAAACTGTTAAAAAACCTAAAACAAAAACTTTGAGCAAACCTAAAGAAATTAACAAAGGTCCAATAAAAATTTCTAAAACATATATTCCAAAAGATACGGAGAAGTACATGTGTGAAAAACACAAAGTCTTTTTTAGAATGAGGCTTCAAGAATGGAAAAAAGAACTAGTTAAAGCAAATAATGAAGCTCTTTATAACGGAAGCATGGATGATAACAGCATATCTGCTGATATAGTTGATCAAGCAAGTTCTTATACTGATAAAAATGTTGAGATGAAAGCTATCAATAGACAGATTAAACTTATTTCAGAAATTGATAAAGCTTTATTAAGAATTAAAGACGATACATATGGTTATTGTTTAGATACGGCTGAACCAATAGGCATCAAAAGGTTAATGGCTAGACCAGTGGCAAAATATACTATTGCAGCTCAAGAAAAACATGAAAAAAATGAAAAAGTTCATGCAGATGACTAAAAAATTAAAGAAAAAAAAAGATAAAACTTTACATAATCCAATTACTTATAATTTTACAAAAAAATATATTTATTTTTATTATGCTTTTTTTTGGGTTCTTCTATTAATATTTGTATTTACTAGATGAATAAAAAGTTAATCTTAATAATCATAATTATACTAGCAATAGAATTGTCGGGCCACGGACTTATAGTATCTTTATTTAGATTGTTAAATTCTATGAGTTAATTAAGGTTTTGGTGGTAACTCATTTTCTTTCATAAAAGAAAAACCTTTTTTTACAGCATCTCGAGAAGAAATTTCATTATACCAACGAGTCAGATTTTTAAAATTTGATAGTCCAATATCGTGCCATTCATGTCTAGCTATCCATGGAAAGGTTGCGATATCTGCAATGGTATAACTATTTCCTGATAAAAATTTAGATATTGCTAATCTTTCATCTAGCTGTTGATATATTTTTTTTGAAATTTTAAAATATCTGTCTTCTCCAAATTTACTTTTTCCTGAATTGTAATGATGAAACTGATGGTGTTGACCTAACATAGGTCCAATGTATCCCATTTGAGCCATTAACCATTGGTTAATTTGCAAACGATCATCGGTGTTATAAAACTTTCCACTAATTTCTCCCAAATAAATTAATATTGCGCCAGACTCAAAAATAGTCTCATTTTTTTTATGATCAATAATTACTGGAATTTTACTCAGAGGATTTAATTTTTTAAAATCTGAATTAAATTGTTCACCTTTATCTAAATCGATCTTAGTAACTTTGTAATCGTAACCAATTTCTTCAAGCATAATACTCACTTTTTTCCCGTTAGGAGTATTTGCTGCAAATAGTTCAATCACCTTTGATGCCCAAGCGGTCCTTAATTGTTTTGGATGATGTAGTGAATTCAAATCTATATTTTTCGTTGGGTCTTGCTAGTTTAAAACAAGCTCTTGCAGCTAGAGCACCTTCATGAAAACCAGATAAAATTAGTTTTAGCTTACCAGGATAACTACATATGTCCCCAACAGCGTAAATTCCTTTTTGGTTAGTCTCAAATTTTTCCGTATCTACTTCAACAGTTTTTTTATCAATATTTAAACCCCAGTTTGCGATTGGGCCTAATTGCATTATTAAACCAAAAAAACCTAATACATAATCTGTTTTTAAAGTTTCAATTTCTTTATTGTCATGTTTAATATCTATACTTTCCAATTCTTTTTGCCCTTTTATCGAGGACATTTGATACTTCGTAAAAAGATTAATTTTTCCATCCTCTGAAAGTTTTAAAACTTTGTCGACGGTGGCCTGGGCTCCTCTAAAGTCTTCTCTTCTATGTATTAAATTAACTTTTGAAGTATTTGATAATTCAACAGCCCAATCTAAAGCACTATCTCCACCACCAAATATTGATACTGTTTTCCCCTCAAATATTTTTTTATTTTTAACAGAATAAAATACAGATTTATTTTCAAAATTTTCGCATTCTTTAACTGGAAATTTTCTTGGCTCAAAAGAGCCAACCCCTCCTGCTATAATAACATTAGGAGTTGAAAAAACTGTTCCATTATTTGTTTTTACAATCCAATTATCGTTTTCTTTTTTTAATTCATCAACTCTCTCATTTAAATGAAACTTAATATCGAATGGTTTCAATTGATTAATTAAATTATTAGTCAACTCTTCACCAGTACATTCAGGAACAGCTGGAATATCATAAATCGGTTTATCAGGATAAAGTTCAATACACTGACCTCCAATCTTATCCAGGTTGTCGACTATTTCACAATTAAGTCCAATTAATTTTAATTGATGAGCAGTAAATAAACCTGTTGGTCCTGCTCCAATTATTAATGCATCTGTTTTATTCATCTATCCTTGTTTTGATGGAATGTTGACTGTCAGACCATCTAATTCATCTGAAACTATTATTTGGCAACTAAGTCTACTATTTTTTTTTGGTTCATAAGCCATATCTAACATATCTTCTTCACCATCTTCTTTGGATGGTATCTTATCAAACCAATTATCATTAACATACACATGACATGTCGCACAGGCCATACCTCCACCACAATCTGCATCAATTCCTGGAATATCATTTTGAACTGCACCTTCCATTACAGATAAGCCATTTTGAACTTCTATAGTATGATTTTGATTATCGTGGGTAATGTAAGTTATTTTTGCCATGAGTCTTATATAGTTATACAAAAAAATAGGGCAAGTATGTGAAAACATACTCGCCCTAAAATTACTATGTTATTTGGTAACTATCTTCTTGCTGTGCTACCAGAAACTGCAGCAGCCCAGATTACTAGACCAAATGCAATTTTATTAATAAAGTCAGCTAAGTTGTAAACAACGTTAAGTGAGTTAGCGTCTACACCACCTGTTAGGTAACCAAATACATAACCTAGTGGGTAAATTGCCCAACCTACTGTAACAATCATTCTCATCGCACCAAAAGCAGTAACAAGAGCTTTGTTTCCACTTTTAGAAGCAGCTTTCCCAGCTTCACCTGAGAATACTTCATAAAGAATGTATACCCAACCTGCCATACCGATAATGAAACCAAGTGTAGCGTTGATGTATCCAGCTTCTCCTAAATATCCTCCGATTAACATTACTAATGAACCGATTAACAATCTCCAGAAAATTCCAGAGTTTGCTTTTCTTACAGCTACTAGAATTAAATAGAACTCTATCATCTGTAATGGCACAGTAATTAACCAGTCAATATATCTATATACTGTTGGTGAATCGCCAGTTGATACCCATACATCTCTCATGTACATGTAATGGATAAAAGCAATACCAGTTACTAGACCAGCTACTGTTACTGATGTTTTCCATGCTGGATTAACAGAACTTCTTTCCATAAAGAAAAAAGCTGTTGCTGCCAACATACCCATTGAAATTATCCAAAAAGATATTCCAACGAAGTCATCTTGCGCTAACATAGCGGTCGCTGCGTTTGCAACACCTGTAATCCCAATAAGGGCAACAGCTGTTAAAGCAAACAGTTTAAGTTTTTTCATAAAAAACTCCCTCTTTAGTTAGTTTTTACTTGTTTAGTTTATATAAACTAGGCTTAAGCATCCCTAAGCCAAAGTTGTGGTTAAATACCAAATTAAAACACTTAATTGAAGACAAAATTATCATTAATAAGCATTGATTTTACTTACTTTTTAAAATTAAATACAATTTATACTTTAAAAATCAATAAAATGTTAACTATCGAATCAAATTTTTATGTCAGTAAAGTTTAACCAATTATACGAACAATCAATAAAAAATCCAGAGAGCTTTTGGCGAGAAGCCTCTAATGATATCTTTTGGTTTAAGAAACCAACAAAAATTTTAAATAACTCAAACCCACCTTTCTACAAATGGTTTGAAGATGGAATTACCAACACATGTTACAATGCATTAGATATTCACATTGATCAAGGTAAAGGTAAAAACACAGCTTTGATTTACGATAGTCCAATTACAGGAAACAAAGATAGATTTACTTTCGAAGAATTAAGGGCAAAAGTTTCAAAATTTGCTGGTGCACTTAGAGACCAAGGGGTCGACAAAGGTGATAGAGTAATTATTTATATGCCAATGATACCAGAAGCAGTGATAGCAATGCTTGCCTGCGCAAGAATTGGAGCTATTCACTCGGTTGTCTTTGGTGGTTTTGCCTCCAATGAACTAGCAAGCAGAATTGATGACAGTAAAGCAAAAGTTTTAGTCACAGCCTCGTGCGGTTTTGAGCCTGGAAGAACAGTTGAATACAAACCTTTAGTAGATGAAGCTATTAAACAAGCTAATCATAAAATTGATAAGATGATTTTATTTCAAAGACCTGGTTTTGAAGTTAAATTAAATGCTCCCAAAGAAGTTAATTGGGAAGAGGTAGTTTCAAAAGCAAAAGAAATAGATTGTGTTGAAATGAATTCAAATGAATTCGCTTACATACTTTATACTTCAGGGACAACAGGAACTCCTAAAGGTATTGTAAGAGACATAGGTGGTCATATCGTTGCATTAAAGTGGACGATGAAAAATATTTATAACATAGATGAAGGAGATATATGGTGGTCAGCTAGTGATATTGGATGGATTGTTGGACACTCATACATCGTTTATGCACCTTTGTTTAAAGGATGTGCTACTGTATTATTTGAAGGTAAGCCAGTTGGTACACCTGATGCTGGTGCATTCTGGAAAATCATTTCCGATTATAAAGTAAAATCATTGTTTACAGCTCCAACTGCTTTTCGAGCAATTAAAAAAGAAGATCCTGAAGGAAAATTTTTTTCAAAATATGATTTATCTAAATTTGAAAGTCTTTTTCTTGCAGGTGAAAGAGCAGACCCCGATACAATAAAATGGGCTGAAAATTTATTGAAGGTTCCAGTAATTGACCATTGGTGGCAAACTGAAACGAGTTGGGCTATTAGTTCAAATTGTACTGGTATTGAAATGATGAAAACCAAGTATGGTTCTGCATGTAAAGCAGTCCCTGGATATGATGTAAAAATTATTAAATCAGATCAAACTTTAGCTAAACCAAATGAAATGGGAGATATTGTAGTTAAACTTCCTTTACCTCCAGGAACTTTCCCTACTCTTTGGAATGCTGATCAAAGATATAAAGAAAACTATATGTCAAATTATGAAGGTTACTACCAAACTTATGATGCAGGTCACATAGATGAGGATGGTTATATTTGGATTATGTCCAGAACAGATGATATAATTAATGTTGCAGGTCATAGATTGTCAACTGGAGCAATAGAAGAAGTTTTATCTGAACATCAATCAGTAGCTGAATGTGCGGTTCTTGGAATAGCAGACAAATTAAAAGGACAACTACCTATTGGATTAATTGTTTTAAAAGCTGGTGTTGATAAAGATAATCAAACAATTTCTAAGGAATGTATTCAAATGGTACGTGATAAAATTGGTCCAGTAGCCGCATTTAAAGTTGCTATAGTAATAAAAAGACTTCCAAAAACAAGATCAGGAAAAATTCTTAGAGGAACAATTAGAAAAATTGCTGATAATGTTGAATATAAAATGCCTCCAACTATTGACGATCCTGCTATTCTTGATGAAATAAAACAGGATTTAATTGATAATAAAATCCTGAATAATGTTTAAAACATATTCTTTTTTACTTATCGCAATACTTTGTGAGGTAGCAGGAACAATGTTATTGCCAGTATCACAAAACTTTTCAAAAATCATACCTACAGTTTGTCTTACAATTTTTTATCTAATTTCATTTTACCTAATGACATTTGTCATGGACAAACTTCCAATTGCAATTGTATATGCTACATGGAGTGGGCTAGGTGTTTTTACAATAGCAATACTTGGGTATTTCTTCTTTAAACAAACTTTAGCTTGGCAGGCAATAGCTGGATTATTCTTAATTGTTATTGGTGTAATTCTAGTAAATAGCTTTACAGGAAAGCTTAATTAAATTTTAACGGAATCCCTTCAGGTTCACCTAAGATCTTACTCTCCCACATTTTTATTTTTCCTGCAATAATTGTTGAGACAGGGGTTCCTTTAAACTCAAAGCCATTAAAAGGCGACCATCCACATTTACTTTCAATATTTTCATTTTTAATTACAATTTTTTTATTCATGTCTATAATTGTAAAATCAGCATCATACCCTTTACGTATAAAACCTTTATTCTTTATTCCAAAAATTTTAACTGGATTTTCGCATACAAGATTGATCAACTGATTGAGTGATAGTTTTCCATTATTAACATGGTTGAGCATAACTGGCATAAGAGTTTGAACTCCAGGCATACCTGAAGGTGAATTGGGGTATTGTTTATCTTTATTTACTTTTAAATGTGGAGCATGATCTGAACCTATTGTGTCATTAAAATTATTTTTAACTGCATACCATAATCTATTATAATGAGATTTATCTCTTATAGGGGGATTCATTTGCGCATAAGTTCCAAGTTTATCATAACAATCAGGTGCATAAATTGTTAAATGTTGTGGAGTAATTTCAAAAGTAATATTCCCTTTATGTTGAGATAAAAAATCTATCTCTTGCTTTGTTGTTATATGTAGAACATGAGCTTTTTTATTATAACGCTTTGCAATTTTAACTATTCTTCTTGTAGAAGAAATTGCACATTCGTCGCTTCTCCAAACTGGATGAGAATGCACATCCCCATCTTTAATTAATTTTTTATTTTTATTTAAAATTTCTTCATCCTCAGAATGAACGGCAACAACTTTCGAACTATTTTGAAATACTTTTTCGATATCTTTTTCATCAGCAACTAACAGATTGCCAGTTGAGGAACCTGCAAAAAGTTTTATCCCACAGCATCCTTCTAAATTTTTTAAATCTGCTAAATCATCTGCATTATCTGCAGTTGCACCAAAATAAAAAGCATAGTTGCAATACATTCTATTTTTAGCCAAATCCAACTTCTTTTGAAATTCTTTTTTATTTGAGGTTGGTGGATTAGTATTTGGCATTTCAAAGACTGCTGTAATTCCTCCAGCAACAGCAGCTCTACTTCCTGAATGAAGGTCTTCAGTATCTGTAGATCCTGGTTCTCTAAAATGAGTTTGGGTGTCTATACAACCAGGTAAAACGGTTAATCCTTTTGCATCTATTATATCTTTAGCCTCTTCATTAATTTGGCCTATATTATCAATTTTCCCATCTTTAACAGAAACATCTACTTCTTTTAGTTGACCATCAATATAGCAACTACCATTTTTGATTATAAGATCTAACATTTATAAAAAAAGTAATTATATTAAAAGATCGTTTGATGCAAATATGAATAATAGTGTTTATATATTAGAAGATAGAGCAATAATTTACATTAATGGTTTGGATGCTAAAGATTTTCTTCAAAATCTTATAAGCAATGACATTAACAAAGTTACAGATAATTCAAGTTGCTTTGCTTCTTTGCTAACTCCTCAAGGTAAGTTTCTTTATGAATTCATTGTTGTGAAGCATAAATCAGGTTATTTCATTGACTGTGAAAAATCTCAATCAGAAGAAATATTTAAACAATTTAGCCTTTATAAAATTAGATCTAAAGTAGAAATATTAAATCTAAGTAATGAATTTGTGGTAGCAAGCTTTGGATATGAAAAATATATATCAATTGATGGCTCAAAAGATATTTTGGGTTTTACCTTCAAATATAGGGAAGACCCAATTATTTTAGATCCAAGGAACAAAAATCTAGGCGCTAGACTAATCATTAATTTAGAAAAACTGTATTTGTCGCTTAAAAAATTAGATTTAAAAGATGATAAAATTGAAAACTATCATATTCAAAGTCATGAGCTTGGAATTGTATCTAAAAACTTAAATAAGTTAAAAAATAAATTATTTGGTATTGAGTGTAATTATGAAGAGCTTTGCGGAATCGATTTTAAAAAAGGTTGCTATGTCGGTCAAGAGAATACAGCCAGAATAAAATTAAAAAATAAACTTTCAAAAAGATTACTACCAGTTCATATTATTGATGGTGAACTAATTGAAGATGAAAAGATTTATAACAATGGCGTTGAAATTGGTAAAGTTTTAATTGATGACGAATATCCTTTTGCATTGATTAAATTTTCAGACAAAAATTTTAATAAAGATCTAATATTTAAAGGAAAAAAAGGTTCTTTTAAAATTTTCATACCACAATGGCTTAAAATTTAAAAAATTAAAGATATAACTTTATCTAATTTAGTAGAATATTATATATTGATAAAAAATTTTGATAGATTAAGAATAATTTAATGAATAATAATATCCAGCCTATTAAAGACACTGAAGATTTTTGTAAAAACTTAAATATAAAAGATGACACTTTATCTTTAACTCAAAAAAAATTTTTGAATGAAGAGGGTTACTTAATAATTCCGCCAACTGATTTTATTAAAAAAAATTTAAAACTTTTAAACGAAATTACAGATGATTTAATTAAAAAAGAGGGTTTGAAAGGTGGGTGGGAAGGTAAAGAAAAAAATGATCGTTATGGAAAAAATTTACCTTTTGAACCTGGAGCAAATAGATTAGGAAATTTAATTGAGAAACATCCTATATTCAGAAACTTGATAATTATTCCAGAGGTAATAGCTGTTGCAAAAGAAGTAATAAAATTTGATATTAAATTGAGTGGTTTTAATCTTAGGAACCCACTTAAAAATCATGGTCATCAATCATATCATATTGATTGGACCCCAAGAAAAAAACATGATGACCCTTTTCATGGTGTTAATTGTTCGATTTTTTTAAATGACTCAACAATTGATAATGGAGCGACAAGAATAATTCCAAAAACACACAAGAAACTTGGATGGCCGGATGATTATATTAATCCTGCTGAAACTCAGAAAGAAGAAATCAGAGCTACGCTTCCAGCTGGGAGTATTATGGCTTTTAATTTAAATACTTGGCATGCAGGTGCCAACAATCTTAATGGTGAAACAAGAAAAGCTTTGTTTATTCAAATTAAACGAAGAGATGAGCCACAGCTTTTAAATTATAAAAAATATTTAAAACAATCAACTATTGATGGATTAAATGAACCATTAAAATATTTATTAGCAGTTAGAGAAAATGACCCTACACAAGAAGAGATGACATCTGGACCAGG
>CACGKH010000006.1 GCA_902573585.1 uncultured Pelagibacteraceae bacterium | reverse complement strand
TAGAAGCTACGAGCTGTTCTTTAGCAAGAACACTCAAACCGTATGTAACAATATGCTCTTTATCGACTTCAAAAAATTTTCTTAAATTTTTTCTTGTATCACTTCTACCAAAACCATCTGTTCCTAGAGAATAAAAGCTTTTATTAACGTATGGTCTTATTTGATCTGAATTCATTCTCATATAATCAGAAGCAGCCAATATTGGTCCTTCTGTTTTACCTAAACATTTTTCAACATAGGATTTTTTAGGTTCTTTATCTGGATTTAAAAGATTAAATCTTTCAATCTCTAAACCATCCCTTCTTAGCTCGTTAAAGCTAGTTACACTCCAAACTTCACTATCAATTTGATACTCTTTTTGTAGAATTTCTGCTCCTGCTATCATTTCTCTTAAAATTGTTCCTGAGCCTAAAAATTGAATTTTTGTTTTTTTATATTTGTTAAATTCTCTAATTTTATACATACCTTTTAAAATTCCCTCTTCAGATGATTTATCTTTTGGAATTGAAGGATGAGGGTAATTTTCATTCATGGTTGTAATATAATAAAAAATATTTTCTTTTTTTTCATGCATTCGTCTCAATCCTTCTCTAAAAATTACCGCAAGTTCATAATGAAAAGTTGGATCATAGGAGATACAATTTGGTATTGTGGATGCTAAAAGATGACTGTGGCCATCCTGATGTTGCAATCCTTCACCTGCAAGTGTTGTTCTTCCAGCTGTTGCGCCTATTAAAAATCCTCTAGATTGACTATCTGCGCCTGCCCAGGCAAAATCACCAATTCTTTGAAATCCAAACATAGAATAGAAAAGATAAATTGGTATCATTTCAATATCATGATTTGTGTATGAGGTTCCTGCAGCAATCCATGAAGACATTGCTCCAGCTTCATTAATTCCCTCTTCTAGAACTTGTCCACTTCTATCTTCTCTGTATGAACTTAATTGAGCAGAATCTTCTGGTTCGTATTTTTGACCCTCATGTGCGTAAATACCAATTTTTTGAAAAAAACCTTCCATACCAAATGTTCTAGCTTCATCTGGAATTATAGGGACTAATCTTGGTGCAACATTTTTATCTCTTAATAAGTTTGTTAACATTCTAACTAATGCCATTGTTGTAGACATTTCTTTAGAGCCAGTTGAGACTTTCATATTATCAAAAATATTTTTGGGAGGTGCTTTTATAGGTTTCGCATAGGTCGTTCTCTCTGGAATAAAGCCTCCTAGCTTAAGTCTTTTTTCTTTAATGTATTTTATTTCTGGAGAATTTTGATCAGGTTTGTAATACTCAATGTTCTTCACTTGTTTGTCAGTTAAAGGAACATCAAACCTATCTCTATAATACATAAGATCATCTATATCCAATTTTTTAGTTTGATGTGTGGTATTAACACTTTCACCACTTTTGCCCATTCCATAACCTTTAATGGTTTTTGCAATTACAACTGTTGGGCTACCGATATTTTTTATAGCTTTGTCATAAGCCGCAAAAACTTTATGGGGGTCATGCCCACCTCTATTCAATCTCCAAATATCTTTGTCTGAAAGATTTGATACTAGATCTATTGTTTCTTGATATTTTCCAAAAAATTTTTCCCTAACATAAGCTCCATTTCTTGCCTTCATAGCTTGATATTCACCATCTACTGTTTCATTCATAGTTTTAACTAGATGACCTGTTTTATCATTGGCTAACAAGGGGTCCCAATAAGAACCCCAAATTACTTTAATTACATTCCATCCAGCACCCCTAAAAATTCCTTCTAACTCTTGTATAATTTTCCCGTTACCACGAACAGGTCCGTCTAATCTTTGTAGATTACAATTCACTACAAAAATTAAATTATCTAAATTCTCTCTAGCAGCCAATCCTATTGCACCTAAAGACTCAGGCTCATCCATTTCACCATCTCCTAAAAAAGCCCAAACTTTTCTACCTTCATCCTTAATTAAACCTCTGTTAATTAAATATTTCATATATCTTGCTTGATAAATTGCTAACATTGGACCCAATCCCATTGAAACAGTAGGGAACTGCCAAAAATTTGGCATCAACCAAGGATGAGGATAAGAGGATAAACCACCTGGATTAACTTCTTGTCTAAAACTATCTAATTGTTTTTCGTTTAGTCTACCTTCAAGAAATGCTCTGGCATACATCCCTGGTGCACTATGTCCTTGGAAATAAACCAAATCTCCTCCAAACTTATTATTCTTAGCTCTCCAAAAATGATTCATTCCCACATCGTATAGCGTTGCTGCAGATGCAAACGTTCCTATGTGTCCTCCTAATTCAGGAAACTTTTTATTAGCTCTTACAACCATCGCTGCTGCATTCCATCTAATTAAGGACCTAATTTTTCTCTCTATGTTTTGATCTCCATTTGACTTTTTTTCCTCATTGACTGGTATTGTATTTATATAAGGAGTGCTTTGAGTATAAGGAATATTAGCTCCCTCCATATAAGCCTTGTTAATTAATTCTTTTATTAAATAATGAGCCCTTTGATTACCATCTTTTTCAATCACTGCTGACAAAGACTCGAGCCATTCATTAGTCTCTAATGGATCCAAATCATTTTCTTTAATAACTTGAATTATAGGTTTTTCCTTTTTTTCAATTTTTGGTTTTTGATTTTGATTTTGATTTTTTTCTAATGAATTTTCAGCTTCTTTTATCAAATTCTCAGTATCTTTTGGAATGATTTGCGAGGTAGATAGTGATTGATTAGAATTAGATATATTAAGTATTAAATCTCCCTTTGAAACTTTGTCCCCAACTTTCACTTTTAGAGATTCTATTTTGCCAGAAAAAGTTGATGGTATCTCAACACTAGATTTATCACTTTCTATTGTTATAACAGGATCATTCTTTTGAATTTCTTGACCTTCTTTAACCAGAAGTTCAATTACTTCTACATTTTCAAAATCACCAATGTCAGGAACTAATAATTTTTCTGTCATTTATTTTTTAGTCTTATACACCATAAAAATTCACTTAATTGCAAATTCTAACACATTCTGTCCAATTTTTAGACACTCTTTAGGTGCATGCTTCAAAAATGATTAAAAAGTTATTAAAAGCACTAATTCAACCAAAAGTTAGTACCTATATAGATGCTAGAACTTGGATACAAAAAATTTTATTAGAAGAAAAATACGGAAAAATTAATTCCTAAATTTTCTCGATACATAAAGCTATACCCATTCCTCCACCTATACAAAGTGTTGCACATCCTTTATTTTTATTTTGTCTTATCAACTCATGTACTAAGGTAACCAATATTCTAGCTCCTGAGGCTCCGATAGGATGACCAAGAGCAATGGCTCCACCATTTACATTTACTTTTTTTTGATCAATCCTTAGTTCGCGAATTACCGCAATACTTTGAGCAGCAAAAGCTTCATTTATTTCAAATAAATCAATTTCATCTAAGTTCCATTTTGCCTTTTTAATTGCTTCACAAACAGCTTCTATAGGACCCAATCCCATTAAAGCAGGATCTATTCCTACTGAAGCCCAAGACACTATTTTTGCTAATGGTTTAATAGATTTTTTTTCAGCCTCTTCTAAAGTAGTTAACAACAATGCTGCAGCTCCATCATTTATTCCTGAAGAGTTTCCTGGTGTAACTGTACCATTTTCTTTAAAAACTGTTTTTAATTTTTCTAAATCAGTTAATTCTAAACCCATTCTTGGATGCTCATCTTTTTCTAAAATACTTCCATCTTGGTTTATCTTAATTAACTCATCATCAAATTTATTTTTTAGAATAGCTGCTTCTGTTTTTTTTTGAGAATTTAATGCAAATTCATCTTGATCTTGTCTTGATATATCAAATTTTTTTGCAACGTTTTCAGCTGTAACACCCATATGATAATTATTAAAAGCATCTATTAATCCATCATTAATCATTGTATCTAGTAATTTATCCTCTGAAAATTTTTTTTCATCTCGATAGAAAATTGAATGTGGAGCTATGGACATATTTTCCTGACCTCCAGAAATTATATTTGTTGCATCACCTAATTTAATTGATTGGTAACCTGATATGACTGCTCTAAGTCCAGATCCACAGACTTGATTGATTATATGTGCTGGTTTTGAAAATGGTATACCAGCATTTATGGCGGCTTGTCTTGCTGGATTTTGACCAGCACCCGCGGTCAACACCTGACCCATAATAACTTCATCAATTTCATCTTTGTCAAAATTAGATCTTTTTAAAACTTCTTTTATGACTATTGAGCCTAGATGATGAGATTTTATATTTTTTAATGAACCTTTGTAAGCACCTATCGGTGTTCTGACTGCATTAACAATGACTACTTCTTTTGATTTATTACTCATAAAATTTTAAATTTGTCTTATGATTAAAATACACTAAAAATTAATATACTATAATTAAATAAAATTAAAATGCGCCTGTAGCTCAACTGGATAGAGCGCTTGGCTACGGACCAGGAGGTTCTGGGTTCGACTCCTAGCAGGCGCACCAATAAAAGGTATTATTATGTTCAATTGGTTAATTAAAGCTTCTCTTCAGATGTCCGTAATATATTTTTTTATAATTATTTTTATAATTTTATTAATCTTAACATTTGTACTATAAAAAAAATATGTCTGAAAAATTTGAACAAATTAGTTTGAAGCCAGGTTTTATGAAACACAACGGAGGTGTTGAGTTTAGAAATATTTCAAATACTGAATACGAATTTAAATCCACTATTAATGAAAATCATTTAAATGCTGCTGGTATTACACATGGTGGATACTTGTCAGCTTTAATAGATGCTGGAGCAGGAACAGCAGCGCACCGTTCAGCTGATAATGCACCTTGTGTAACTATTTCATTAGACCTAAAATTTATTGGAACATCAAAAGTAGGTGATAAAATAATTGGTCACGTAAAAATTCTTAAAAAAACAAAAACATTAGTATTTTTATTTTGTGAATTAAAATGTAATGATAAAATTATAACATCAGCCTCTGGTGTTTGGAAAATTTTAAAAGTTAAACCTTCAGATTTAGGGCCTGGCGGTTAAACTTGTTCTTCTTGAATTAAAAAAACCAAAAATGAATAATAAAAGTATTGCTAATGGATAAATAATTGTTTTAGAAGGTCTATCAGCGTTTTCTATTTTAAGCTCATTTATATAATCTCCCATTTCAAATCCACTTTTTTTAGCATTCCCATTCCATTTGAGTGTATCAACGATATACTTTTCATTTTCCCTAATAACGCTCATTCCATACTCTTCAATATTATATTCTTCTTTAAAAGTATCTTTGTTAATGACAAATAATTTATATCTTTCACCATACTCAGAAATTCTTGTTACTTTAAATTGAACTTCTTTTTTTGGGTCTAATTTTGTTTTATTTATCTTGCTGATATCAATATAATTATATTTAGGATAAAATTTATTTAATACAAACTCTGGTGATAACAAGGAAATAGAAATAAATAAAAAAATAATTATTTCGTACCATCTTAATTTATTTATAAACCACCCTTGAGTAGCAGAGGTAAATACTAAAATACCTACTAAAGATGTAATAATTACTGTCAGTCCATGCCAAATATTTTCTATTCCTATCAAAAGAAGCTCATGGTTAAAAAGAAAAACTATTGGTAAAATTCCTGTTCTCAAACTATACCAGAATGCCTGGACACCAGTTTTAAGCGGATCACCACCAGAAATAGCTGCTGCTGCGTAAGATGCGAGTCCAACAGGAGGAGTTACATCAGCCATTAAACCAAAGTAAAAAACAAATAAATGAACTGCTATTAGTGGAAATATAAATCCTGAAGCATTACCTACATCAACCAAAACAGTCGCCATTAAAGATGCAACAACTACATAATTTGCTGTTGTTGGTAAACCCATCCCTAGTAACAAACATAATATAATTGTTAAAAATAATAAAATTACTACATTATCTTTAGCAATTGACTCGATTACAATTATTAAGTTTGTGCTTAACCCTGTTGATCCAACAGCACCCACAATTATACCAGCTGTAGCAATCGCAATTCCAACTCCAACCATGTTTAATGCACCTTTTTCAAAACCTATAATTGTTTGGTTGAACCAGTCTTTTAATGCATTTTTATAATCACTAACTTTGATTATCTTATTAATTAAATTTACAAATATTAAAGAAATTGTTGCATAAAAAATTGAATATGACGCTGTAAACCTTAGATAAACTAGCATGTATATTAATACGAATATTGGAATTAAAAAATGTAAACCAGACAAAAAAGTTCTTTTCAAATTTGGCACATCTGAATCTTCCATCCCTTTTAGATTTAATTTAAGAGCTTCTAAATGCGAGATATAGAATAAAGCTATATATGAAATTATAGCAGGTAAAAAAGCGTGTTTAACAACCTCAAAATAAGTAACACCAATAAAACTAGCCATTACAAATGCTGCTGCACCCATAACAGGTGGCATTATCTGACCATTTACAGATGAGGAAACCTCGATTGCCCCTGCTTTCTCTCCAGAAAAACCAGTTTTTTTCATTATTGGAATTGTAAAAGTACCTGTTGTAACTGTATTGGCAATTGAAGAGCCCGAAATCAATCCTGTCATACCAGATCCAAGAATTGCCGCTTTGGCTGGACCACCTCTCATTTTGCCAACCATTGCAAAGGCTAAATCTAAAAAATATTTGCCTCCTCCAGCTGTTTCTAAAAGTGCTCCAAATAATACAAATAAAAAAATAAAATCAACTGAAACACCTATTGGTATCCCAAAAATTGCCTCTTGATCCAACCATTGAAAGCCCACTAACCTATTTAATGATAATCCTCCATGAGAAATAATCTCAGGAGCATATCTCCCAAAATATGAGAATAATAAAAAACAAATTGCGATAATTACCAAAGGTAAACCAATTGCCCTTCTTGTTGCCTCTAAAAGAATTAAAATTCCGAAACTACCTATTATTAACTCCACCGGTAAACTCAAATTTTCACTAATACTTATGCTTAGTAATACTCCACCTCTATCAACTAGTTGGTCGTAAAAAAAATAAATATAAAGACAAACAATTGCACCTAAAAAACTAATTATTATATCAAAAAAAGAAATTTTTTTTCCCTTTGAAATTGGGTAGATTAAAAAAGCTAAGCATAAAGCAAATCCTAGATGGATAGCCCTTGCAGGCAACCCCTTAAACATTCCAAAATTAAACATAAAAGGAAATGGAGAAGCATACCAAAGTTGAAATAAAGACCAAATGATTGCAATAGCTGCAACTATCTTCAAATGTATTCCAGTCAGATTTCTCGTAGGAGATAAATCTTCATTTATTCTACTTTTAATTTTTTCACTAAAAGACTTACTCATTAATTTTATCTTATCATAAAAAAAAGGCCCGGTAAAAATACCAGGCCTTTTAATTATATTTAAAATCTAGATTACATCAATCCAGCTTCCTTATAGTATTTTATTGCACCTGGGTGTAGTGGGGCAGATAAACCATCTTTTATCATATTTTTCTTTTCCAAAAACCCAAAAGCAGGATGTTGTTTTTTGAAATCATCAAAATTTTCCATCACGGCTTTCGTTACTAAGTATACTAGTTCATCAGAAACTGAAGCACTTGTAACTACAGTAGCCTTAACACCAAAAGTAGTAGCATCTTTCTTTTGATTTGTGTAAGTTCCTTTAGGAATAACTGCTTTTGCATAATAATCAGCACCACTAATTAATCCTTGAACCTCTGAACCAGTTAAGTTTATTGGTGAAGCTTTAGCTGCACAAGTTGCTGCTTGTTCCATAGCTCCATTAGGAAATCCTACAGAATAACCGAAAGCATCAATTTTACCATCACACAAAGCTTTTACTTGCTCTGATGAAGTAAGTTCTGTAGTTGATTTGAAGAAACTATTATCAACTCCCATAGCTTTCATTAATTCTTCCATAGTTCCTCTTTGTCCAGAACCAGGATTACCGATGTTTACAACTTTTCCTTCTAAACCAGCAAAATCTTTTATTTTTGCTTTTTTTCTAGCCCAAATTTGAAAAGGTTCGTTGTGCACAGAAAACACAGCTCTTAGATCTCCAAATTTTTTACCTTCCCATTTGCTTGATCCATTAACTGCATGATATTGCCAGTCTGACTGAGCAACACCAAATTGAAACTCACCAGCTTTAATTTGACCAATATTATAATTTGATCCTCCAGTTGATGGAGCGGTACATCTATAAGCTTTAGCAGTTCCTTTTTTTCTTCCATGTTCAGCACTTATTGCCGATTTATGCAACATTTTACATATAGCGTTTCCTGTTTGGAAATATACTCCAGTAGGTCCGCCTGTTCCTATCGTAAAGAACTCTGCTGATTTTGCAACTCCAGTAAAAGATAAAGTCGCTACAAAAATTAACAAAGCACTAGATAAAGAAGTTATTATTTTTCTCATTTTTCCTCCTCTGCGTAACTTTATTTATATTTAAAGTGTAACAGTAAATTGAGGCCTTTGTATAGTAAGTATTTTATAATGACTCAGACCATTTTTTTAATTTTTCTACGCCTTCTACAACTTTTGGAGCTAGATTCTTAATTAGTTCATTATTGATTAAACTATCTTTTTTATGGTTATTCATAAAATTTTTTCCATCAAAGTCTGTAAAACTTAATCTTGCTAACATTTTTTTTTCATCAAAACCAAAATCAGATCCAGGTAATAAAGCTACTCCTGTTGTTTCAAGAATATTTCTACACATGTCAGATGAAGATTTAAATTTTGCTTTATTAAATTCTGGCATTAAATAAAAACCACCTTGAGGTTTATTAATTAAAACATTATTTGAATTAAGATTATTATAAACATAATTCCCAACAGCCTTTAGTATCTCTCTTGATGATTTAATGTAGTTACTATGATCTTTTTCATATGCTTGAATTGCGGCAAACTGTATGGGTGCACTAACGGCTGAGAAAGTTTCACTAGCAAGAACATTTAAAGTATCCTTAATGATTTTTAAATTTTCAGGTATAATAAAATACCCTAGTCTCCAACCTCCTGCACCGCACCATTTACTTAGTCCAGTACTTATAATTGTTTTTTCAGGACAAAAATTTGAAATAGATTTGAAATTATCTTTAAAACTAAGTTCTGAGTAAATTTCATCGGATAGTATTATTAAATTATATCTTTTAGCTACTTCACTTAATTCTTCTAAATTTTCACAAATTTGACCTGAAGGATTATTTGGAGAATTCAAAAATAATAAATAATTTTTTTTTTTATCTTTTAATATAATTTCTTCAATTTCAAATCCTGTCGGAAACCAATTATTCTCTCTTTTTGTTTTAATTAAGTGAGTTTTGTTTCTACCTAAAGCTGCTTGTGGCGCATAAGAAACCCAACTTGGTGTTGGTAAAATAATTTCCCCATCAAAAATTATATGTAGTAAAAACATCAATTCTTTAGAACCAGGTCCTATAATTACATTGTTAGGTGTGTAGTTATGGTTTTTTTTGATTGATGTATACTTGGCAACTGACCTCCTTAATTCAAAAAGTCCTTGCATTGGTAAATATTTGTTTTGATGGGCATTATTTTTTAGTTCATTTACTACATCTAATGGTACTTGAAATGGAGATTGACCAAAACCAAACTTATAAATTTTCTCACCTTTTTCTTCAAGTTGCCTTGAAATTTCATTTATCTTTAATGTTGATGAAGGTTCTAAATTTTTTACAATATCTTTTAACATTATTTAATCTAATTTATGTTATAGAAATAATATTAACTATGTTAAACTAAGTTTGAGTAATAAGTAAAATGAGAACTTTTTATCCTCCGATTCGGTCATGTTTTAGTCTATTTTTGTTCTTTAGCACTAACAACATCTGGTAGGTATAAATTGAGATACACCAAAGATAGAAATGACTAGAAATAAAATAACTGCAGTTCTGGGTCCAACGAATACCGGCAAAACTCACTTGGCCATAGAAACAATGCTTTCTTTTGAAAGTGGCATGATTGGTTTTCCTTTAAGATTATTGGCGAGAGAGGTGTATGACAAAGTAATAAAAAAAACTAGCTTAGATAAAGTAGCTTTGATTACTGGTGAAGAAAAAATTATACCACCTAATGCAAAATATTTCTTATGTACTGTTGAGTCTATGCCAATAGATAAACATTTAGATTTTGTTGGAGTTGATGAAATTCAAATGTGTGCAGATCATGAACGTGGTCACATTTTTACTGACAGATTATTAAATATAAGAGGTGAAAAATTAACAATGTTTATGGGCTCTTTCACAATTAAAGATATAATTTCAAAACTAGATGGTGACATTGAATTTATTAATCGAGATAGACTTTCTAAACTTTCTTACGCAGGTCATAAAAAAATTTCAAGAATACAAAGAAAGACTGCTATAATTGCATTTTCAGCAGAAGAAGTTTATGCAATAGCAGAATTGATTAGAAGACAAAAAGGTGGAGCAGCCATAGTAATGGGATCATTAAGTCCAAAAACAAGAAATGCTCAAGTTGAATTATACCAATCAGGAGATGTTGATTTTTTAGTTGCAACTGATGCTGTTGGAATGGGTATAAATATGGATCTAGATCAAGTTTATTTTTCAAATCTAAAAAAGTTTGATGGGAAAAAGTTAAGAAGATTAAATTTATCTGAAATTGGACAAATTGCAGGAAGGGCAGGTAGATACTTAAATGACGGTGCCTTTGGAGTTACAGGACAATGTAAAGAAATAAATGCAGAAGAAATTGAATTATTAGAAAATCACAAATTTGAGGAAATTCAATCTCTTTTTTGGAGAAATTCTGATTTAAATTTTGACAACAGTTTTAGTTTAATAAAATCATTAGATGAAAAGCCTCAAAAAAGTTGGCTTAGGAAAATACATGAATGTGAGGATGAAAAAGCTCTTAAATTTTTTTTACGAGATAAAAGCTTTGAAAATATTAAATTTGACAGAAAAAATTTAGGTCTACTTTGGGAATGTTGTCAAATACCTGATTTTGTAAAAAAAACTTATGGGAATCACTATCAAGTTATAGAAAGTGTATTCAAATATTTAGTTGGTGATAAAGGCAGGATTACAGATGATTATATGCGTCTTCAATTAATGAAGCTTGACAAATTGGAAGGAAATGTGGATTCTTTATCAAATAGAATTGCAAACGTAAGAACATGGTCTTATGTTTCAAATAAAAATAATTGGATCGAAAATCAAAATTATTGGATAGAAAAAACAAAATTATTAGAAGATAAACTTTCTGACCGATTACATGAAGAACTTACAAAAACTTTTATCGATAAAAGAGCAAGTGTTCTTGCCAGAGGTTTAAAACAAGATATGGAATTTGATACGAAAATTTTGGAAAATAATGAAGTTATGATTGATGATCAATTCATAGGAAAAATAAATGGTCTTAAATTAGAATTGGATCTTAAAAAAGGAGCTCTCAAAACTGATATAAAATCTTTAAAAAAAGCGGCAAGACAAACTGTAGGACCTGAACTTGAAAAAAGAATACAAATAATAATTGACACAGGTTTAATTGAGCTCAAAGACGATTTTAAAATTTATTGGAGCAATTATGCAATTGCAAAAATAGTATCTGGAAAAGATTATTTAAATCCTAACTTTGAATTAATTGTTGATGATATTTTGGAACAAAGCCAAACACAAAAATTAACCAATTTTTTAGAGACTTGGATAAGTAAAAAAATTGAAAATATTTTAAAAAGTCTTTTAGATTTAAAAAATTTAAAAGAAAAAAATTCATCTATTAAGGCACTTGCATATCAACTTTATGAAAATAATGGAGTTATTAAAAGAGAACAGGTAGCAGAATATTTGAAAAAACTTGATCAAAATGACAGAAAAATTTTACGAGACCTCGGAGTAAAGTTTGGAAGATATCACGTTTTTTTACATAGATTGATTAAACCAGAAGCTGTTTCTTTAAGAACTTTACTTTGGAAAAATTATCATCAAAAATATTTCAATTTAAAACCACCAAAGTTTGGGTTAAATTTTTTAGATGGTAAAGATTTAAAGAATAAGAATTTTATGCTGTTATGTGGGTTTGAAAAATTTAATAACATTTTTGTCAGAATTGATATTTTAGAAAGATTATTTGTACAAATTATCAACTCTAATCCTGAAAATAAAAAAGAAATAAAAGTTGTTCCCGAAATGTTAAATTTATTAGGTTGTAGCAAAGATAACTTTAAAAAACTTTTAAAATGCATGAATTATAAAATTATAGATAAAAATGATGAGATTTATCTTCAATATTCACCAATAAAAAATAAAAATAAACATTTTAATAAAAAAGTTACAAAAGAAAGCCCTTTTGGTATTTTAAAGAATCTCAATCTAAACTAATAAATATGTTTTTTAAAAAAAATGATGAAGAAAATGATTTAACAAAAGTTGCTGCTTTATTGATATATGCTGCCAAAATTGACCAAAACTATTCTTTTTCTGAAGAAAAAATAATCAAACAAGCTTTGATCGAATTTGGTGCCAAAGCATCCAATATAGATGAAATAATTAAACTTGGAAAAGAAATCGAGAATAATTCTAATCAAATTTTAGACTTTACTAAAAAAGTAAAAAATATGGACGATAAGAATAAAATTAAAATTATAGAAACTTTATGGCGAATTATCTATTCAAATAAAGAAGCTGATATCTATGAAACAAATTTAATGAGGAGACTTGGTGGATTATTGTATATTGACAACAAGCTCATGGGAGATATTAAAGTTAAAATTAAAAAAGAATTCCTATAATGACCTACATAGTTAATGAAAAATGTATTAAATGTAAGCTGATGGATTGCGTTGATGTGTGTCCAGTAGATTGCTTCTATGAAGGTAAAAATATGCTTGTAATTAAACCGGATGAGTGTATAGATTGTGGCGTTTGTGAGCCTGAATGTCCGGTCGATGCCATAGTAGCTGACACTGAACCTGGTTACGAAAAGTGGTTAGAAATCAATAAAGAGTATTCTGAAATCTGGCCAAACATTAGTGAAAAAAAAGATCCACCTGCGGATCATGAAAAATTTAAAGATGAGCAAGATAAGTTTGAAAAATATTTTAAAGAAAACCTTTAAAAACAAAAATAAAAAAAAAGTAAAAAAAACTAGAGCTAAAAGAGCTAAGGTAAAAAAATCTTTATTAAAGAATAATAAGTTAAAAAAATCAAAGATTAAAAAAATTACTACAAAAAAACCTGAGGAAAAAGTAGAGAATAAATCAGATAATTTAAGAATTTCAAAAAGCAATGAAGTAAAGCCTGAAATCAAAAAGGTAAAAAAACAGGAAACTGAGAAAAGAGAGTATAAGATCAAAGACTTCGTGGTTTATCCTAAACACGGAGTTGGCCAAATAACAGAATTTAAAAAAATAAATATAGGTGGAATAGATGTCGAAACTTACATCATCAAATTTGAAAAAGATAAAGCAAACGGAATGGTTCCAGTTAACAAGCAGTTACACCTAAGACCTCTTGCAACAATCAATCAGGTAAATAAATGTATTTCAATTCTTAAAAGTAAACCAAAGATTAAACGATCTATGTGGAGTAGACGTGCACAAGAATATGAAGCCAAAATTTCATCTGGAAAAATTTATGAATTAGCAGAAGTAGTAAGAGATTTAAATAAAGGAGATGATTTGATGGTTGATCAATCTTATAGTGAACGACAACTTTTTGAAAAAGCATACGACAGAATCTTGATGGAATTTCAAATAATTTTAAACTTATCTTTAGAAGACACGCAAAAAAAACTTAATAAAGCTCTAAAAAGAAATTTAGATGGACAGGTAAAAGTTCCTGCGCCTGAAAAAACAACTGCTAGCGAAATTCCTGTAGATGAACCACTTTCTGAAACTGAAAGTGAACCTTTAGAAGATTAAAAAAAACGCCTCTCACACGTAAATCGTTATGAGAAGCGTTTTTAATAAAGAATACTAAGTAACTATCTTCTTCTTCTTTTCTTAGCTTTTTTCTTAGCTTTTTTCTTAGCCTTCTTTGCTTTTTTTCTTCTCTTAGGCATCTTTAGCTCCCTTTTTAGTTAAACGAATCAAAATGATTCGCTATTACATTATTTTTATTTTTTTATACGCGTTATGTCAATTCTTTAATTAAAGTTAAAATTTAAAAAAAAAAATAAAACTAAAAAAAAATTTTTATAAATAAAGTGTGTAAAAAAGTTAATGTTTATGCGCTTTATAACCAAATATTTTACTAAATTAATAAAGTTTTTCTAAATCTTCTTTATATTTTTCTAAAATTTTTTTTCTTTTTAGTTTTAATGTTGGTGTTAACATTCCATTTTCAATTGTAAATTCTTCTTTGATTAATTTAAATTTTTTGACTTTTTCTACTAATGATAAGTTTTTATTTAAATTTTCTAAATAAAATTCTATTTCTTTTTTATTTTCTTCAATTTCACTAACAATTAATGCAACTAAGTAAGTTTTTTTATCTCCGTAAACAAAACTTTGCTTAATTTTTTCATTTAGACATAATAAATTTTCAATTTTAGATGGTGAAATGTTATCACCTCCTAAATTAACTATTATTTCTTTTTTTCGATCAGTTATTTTTAGATTTCCATCACTAGTAAATTCCCCTATGTCTCCTGTGTGTAACCAACCATCTTTAATTATATCATCTGTTTCTTTCTTCATGTTCCAATATCCAAGCATAATATTTTCACCCTTAACCAAAATTTCACCATCCTCAGCAATTTTTACTTGATTAGTTTTAAAGGGTGGACCAACAGTTTCGATTTTTATTTTCCCTGGAATATTACAACTCACTACGGGGGAGGTTTCAGTCAATCCATAACCTTGTAAAGTTGGCAGTCCTATAGAATTCAAAAATTCACCTATTTTTTGATCTAAAGCACCTCCTCCTGAGACAAATGCTTTTAGTTTACCCCCAAACTGATTTTTAATTTTTTTTCTTACTAATCTTTCACACAAAAAATCGACTATTTTTTCCTTAAAATTTAGTTCCTTTCCATCCAAGTTTTTGGTCCCAAGATAAATGGTACTTTCGATGAGTTTCTTTTTTAAACCTTTTTGTTTTGAGAAATTTAGAGAAATTTTGCTAAATAAATTTTGATAAAATCTTGGGACAGCTGTCATAATGGTTGGTTGTGCAACAGCCATATTAGGTAACAATTTTTCCAAACTTTCAGCATAGTAAATTTTTGCTCCAAGTGATATTTGTACGTATTGAACGGTATGTTCATATGAATGAGATAGTGGAAGCCAAGTTAAAAAAACTGGTTTTTCATTTTTAACTAGTGTATCCAAAATTTCTTGTGCTCCCTCACAATTTGATAAGATGCCTCCATGACTAAGCATTACTCCTTTGGGGTTACCTGTAGTCCCTGATGTATAAATAATACAAGCAAGATCTTTTCTTAATATTTTGCTATTGTAATTCTTAGAAATATTGATTGTTTCTTTTTTAGGATTTTTTTTTAAAATGGTTTCGATACTTTCAATTTTTTGACTAAAATTTTCAATTGAAATTACTTTTGTTTCACTGGAAATAAACTTTTCTATTTTTTTAAACTGAATATCATTAGAAATTATACATATCCTTGGTTTACAATCATTTATTATGTACTCATAATCTTTCTCAGAATATGTGGTGAATAATGGAACTGTTACTCCACCTGCATTCATAATTGCTACGTCTGCTATAAGCCACTCTGGTCGATTTTCAGATAATAAAACACATCTATCTCCTTTAGATAAACTTTTACTTAAATATTCAGAAAATAAACAAATATTATTTAAAACTTGTTCCCATGTTAAAAAATCATTTTCATCAGTTTTTAACCACTTTAAAAATAGCTGATTTTTTAATTCTTTTTTTTCATTATATTTTTCAAAAAAAAGCTCTACTAAACTATTTACTTCTTTTAATTTCATAATTTGGTGGGCGAAGAGAGAATCGAACTCTCACTTCTTTCAAAACACGATTTTGAGTCGTGCGCGTCTACCAGTTCCGCCATTCGCCCTTAATTGTTTAATAATTTATTAAATAGTATAAGAACTATAATTATATTAAAACCAAAAAATGTTTAATACCCTTTATAAAAAATGTTTAAATTTAGCTGCCCACAAAAGTTCTAAACGCTACTTAGCTATAGTTTCTTTTCTTGAAAGTTCATTTTTTCCAATACCACCAGATGTAATGATAATCCCAATGGTTATTTCAAAAAAAAAAGATTTTTTTAAAATTTTCATAATTGCGACTTTTTTTTCTGTTTTAGGTGGAATGTTAGGATATTTTATTGGAACATTTTTTTTTGATCTTAGTTTGCAAATTATGACTTTTTATGGCTACGAAAATAAGGTTATTAATCTAAAGAATGATTTAATAAATAGTAATGGTTTTTATGCCTGGCTTAGTGTGCTCTTTTTAGCTGGATTTACTCCATTACCTTATAAAGTTTTTACTATTGCAAGTGGTTTAATAGGATTTAACATTACAATTTTTATAATAGTAAGTTTAATATCCAGAGGATTACGCTTTTTTATTGTTTCTTACCTATCCTATAAATTTGGAGATTTATTTACTCAATTAATGAATAAACATGGTTCAAAGTGGTTTACAATTATTGGAATATTGGTTGTTATAATTGGAGTAATAATTTATCTAATTCTAAAATAGAATGTTTAATTTTAAGATTAATACCTATTTCAAACTAATTTTAATCATTAGTTCAGTTTCAATAATCTCAGCATATTATATAGAATTTGCTCTTGGACATCAGCCATGCAATCTTTGTATAATAGAAAGAATTCCTTATGGATTTAGTATTATTTTAATTGTCATAAACCATGTTTTTAAAAAAAATGAAAAATTTTTTATTTTATTATTAATATTAGTATTTGTTTTTTCTTTTATGATTTCGACATATCATTTTGGAATTGAACAAGGTTTTTTTGAAGAATCTGCTGTTTGTGGGTTAAAAAATACGTCTGAATTAATCTCAAAAGAAGAATTATTAAGACAATTAAGTGAAATAACCATTAGTTGTAAAGATGTGACATTTAAAATTTTTGGATTATCACTTACAACTATTAATATATTAATAAGTTTATTTTTAGTTGTTATATCAATAAAAACTTTTGCAAATTATGAAAAATTCAAAAAATAAAATTGAAGAATTTATTAGAGTAGATCATGCTGGTGAGAGAGGAGCGGTTAAAATCTATGAAGGTCAATTGTTAGCGCTTAACACTTTAGTTAAAGATGAAAATTTAAAAAAAACAATAGAAGAAATGAAAGTTCATGAAAAAGAACATTGTGAATTTTTTGAGACAGAAATTAAAAAAAGAAAAATTGAGCCAACCAAATTTTTACCTTTATGGGATTTATTAGGTCTTGGTCTTGGTTTTGGGTCAACACTTCTAGGAAAAAAAGCAGCAATGTTATGTACAGCCTCTGTTGAAGAGGTGATTGATGAACATTATCAAAATCAAATTAATCAATTAGGTCCTGAAGAAAATATTTTAAAAAAAAAGATTATTAAATTTAGAGAGGATGAGTTACATCATAAAGATATAGCTTATGAAAAAGGTGCAACAAAAAAAGGCTTTTATTCAATAATGGATAAAATTATTAAAACTGGTTCAAAATTAGCAATAAATATTTCAGAAAAAATTTAAATTTTAAGCCTCTAATTCAACATCCCAATACAGATAGTCCATCCAGCTTTTATGTAAATAGTTTGGAGGAAAGTTTTTTCCATTTCGGTGTAAGTCTTCAGTCGATGGTTGGAAAGGATATTGATAAAGTTTCATACCTGAAGATTTTAACAACTTCCCACCTTTTTTAACATTACATGCTGAACATGCTGTTACAACATTATCCCAATGTGTTTCTCCACCTTTTGATCTTGGTAACAAGTGATCAAATGTTAATTCTTCATTGCTTCCACAATATTGACAAGAAAATTTATCTCTTAGAAAAACATTAAATCTTGTAAAACTTGGTTTACTTTGTGGAATAATATAATCTTTCAAGGCAATGACGCTAGGTAATTGCATGTTAAATGAAGGGCTTCTGACAACTCTGTCATAATTACTTACTATAATTACTCTATCTAAAAAAACTGACTTAACTGTGTCTTGCCATGACCACAATGACAGAGGATAATAGCTTAAAGGTCTATAATCCGCATTTAAAACTAATGCTGGACATTTTTCTAAAGATACATCTTGTTCAATAAAGCTATTCATAAATTAATTTTAACTTAAAAAAAAAACTATTTCAATATTTAGAAATTATTAAATTTTTTTGAAATGTAACTTAATGCTATACTTGATGCTTCAACAGGAATATGATGGTCGCAGTTTTTTATTAAATGTGTCTCAATTTCTACATTATTCCTAATAAAAAAATCTTTTGCTTCTAATAAAAAATTAGGTGAGACAACTTGATCAGAGTCACCATGAATTAATAAAGTATTTGTTGAAATTTTTTTTCTTAAATTTAAATCTTCTTGATTAATAATTTTACCCGAAAAACCCACGATACAATTAAATTCTTCTTCAGATGTAAGACCTAAATTTATTGACATCATACAACCTTGGCTAAAACCAGACAAACAAATTTTATTATTACTTAAATTGTATTCATTCTTGACTTCATCAATAAATTTTTTTAATTTAGTTTCAGCTATTAGTGACTGTTCTAATACATACTTTGCATCATCTTTCGTTAAATCAAACCACTGAAAACCTGACGGGTTTATTGGACATACTTCATGACCATTTGGACAAATAAAAATTGTATTTGTTAGATGTCTTTTCCAATTTAAAGACAACATACTAATATCGTTTCCATCTCCTCCGTAACCATGAAGTAAAATAACTGCATTTTTAATTTCTAGGTTATTTTCAGGTTTAATAATGGTTGCGTCTAGGCAAAATGTCATACTTTGTGATTTATGTTTTTTTATTTTTAAAATACCCTACAATACATCAATGATTTCTGGAATATTTATCAAAGTATTATCAATAATTTTATTAATTGGTGTAGGTATAGTTCTTATTTTAGGTATTGGAACTTTATTTAAGGGTGGAGAAACAAGTAAAAAATATTCCAATAAATTAATGCAATTAAGAGTATTATTACAATTTATAGCAATAATTGTTTTAATTGTTTTTGCATATTTTTTTAAGGACTAATTATAATCACTCAACCAATCTATAAATTTTTTATCTCCAAAATCAATTGATCCAATAATCCTAGCAAATTCTTCACCTTTTTTATTAAATAAAATTGTTGTTGGAATTCCTCTTAACCCAAACTTTTTCGCAAGAGTTATTTCTGAGTCGAAATATAATTCAAGATTTTTAATTTCTAGATCATCAAAAAATTTAGAAGCTTTTTCAATATTATCTTGACCAACATTTACCGGAAATATTCTTAAGTTGTTCAAATTCTTTTCAATCAATAACAAATCTAAAGAGGGCATTTCCTCTTTACAAGGAGAGCACCAAGTAGCCCAAAAATTCATTAAAATCAATTTTCCTCTGAAATCACTTAAGCTAATCTGGTTGTTTTTAGCGTCTTTAAACAACAAACTATCATATTTTTTTAATTTTTTATTAATAACAAGATTTTTTATATCTATTACTTCATCAGCAAAAGAATTAGATATTAAAAAAATAAATATTATTAAAAATCTCATATTAAATAGGTATAATTAATTACCATGGCAAAAAATAAAAACAATAAGGCAATATGGAATACTAGAATTAAATACAACACATCTAGCCTTTTTCAGAAAATTGGTAATTCTATTGATGTCGATAAAAGACTTTATAAAGAAGATATAGCTGGATCAATAGCACATGTAGAAATGTTATTTAAACAAAAAATAATTTCTTTTAAGATAAAAAATAAAATTATTTACGGTCTTAATAAAATTGAAAAAGAGATATCTAATAATAAGTTTGAATTCAAAAAAAATTATGAAGATATTCATATGAATATCGAAAAAAGACTTTTTGATATTATTGGTGATGAAGCAGGTTATGTTCATACTGCAAGATCTAGAAATGATCAGGTAGTCACAGATTTTAAAATTTGGATTAGATCTGCTACAAAAAAAATTAATACTTCAATCGACAAAGTAATAAAAAGTATACTTAATTTAGCAGAAAAAAATATATATACAATTATGCCAGGATTTACTCATCTCAAAAATGCTCAAGCAGTTTCTTTTGCTCATTACTTAATGGCTTATGTTGAAATGTTTAATAGAGATAAAAAAAGATTTACTAATAGTTTAGATATTCTTGATGAAAACCCTTTAGGTGTCGCAGCTCTAACCGGAACTTCTTTTAACATTGATAGAAATTACACAGCTAAAAAACTTGGCTTTAAGAGATCCACTAACAATTCGATTGATACAGTTTCCGATAGAGATTTTGTTTTAGACTTTTTATATAACTCATCTATATGTTCTATGCATATTTCTAGAATAGCTGAAGAACTTATAATTTGGAATTCTGATAGTTTTAACTTAATAAATTTATCTGATAAAATTGTTACTGGGTCATCAATAATGCCTCAAAAAAAAAATCCCGATCTATTAGAATTTCTAAGAGGAAAAACTGGAACTACTTATGGAAATTTATTTGCCATGCTTACAATTTTAAAAGGTTTACCTCTCTCATATTTTAAAGATTTACAAGAAGACAAAGAGTTAATCTTTAAATCTAATGATATAATTTTAGATTGCATCAAAATACTTAATGAAGTACTCAAAAATATTACTCCTAATAAAAAAAAAATGTTTGATCTTGCTAATTCTGGTTTTATTACAGCAACTGATCTAGCTGATTACCTAGTGAAAAATCACTCCATATCATTTAGAAGAGCCTATGAAAAAACAGCAGCAATTGTAAATTATGCAGAGAGAGAAAAGAAAAACCTTGATAAATTAACTTTAGAAGAACTTAAAAAAATTGAACCAAAATTGTCAAATAATGTTTTAAAGGTGTTTGATCTAAAAAATTCTGTTAATTCTAAAAAATCGTACGGTGGAACATCTTTTGATAATATTAAAAAGATGATAGTAAAATACAGAAAGCAAAAATGATAAAAAAAATTATTTTAGGTTTTGTATTGTGCATTATGATTTTTTCTTGTGGGAAAAAAGGTGATCCAAATTATAAAGAATCTAAAAATAAAGAAGAGATACAAAAAATCCTTAAAAATAAGGTTTAATGAAATATATCAATAAAAAACTTACAATTGAAAAAGTTAACTTAGAAAAAATTGCAAAAAATTTTAATACGCCAACATATTGCTACTCATACAATCAATTGAAGAATAATGTCATTAATTTTAAGAAAAATTTTAAGACGTTCTCTCCACTAATTTGTTTTGCAATAAAATCTAACACTAATATCAATATAATTAGAGAGATTAAAAAATTTGGTTTAGGTGCTGATGTAGTGTCAATGGGTGAGCTTATGATCGCAATTAAGGCTGGTATCAACCCAAAAAAAATTGTTTTTTCTGGTGTTGGTAAAACGTCGAGTGAAATAGAATACGCTATAGATAAAAAAATTCTGTTAATAAATGCTGAGTCTAAAAGTGAGATAAAGGAAATTGAAAGAATAGCTAAATTAAAAAAAAAAAAAATAAATGTCGGTATAAGATTTAACCCTAATACAGATGCAAAAACTTTGAGCCAAATTTCAACTGGAAAAAAAGAAAATAAATTTGGTGTTAATAATAAAACCTTTTTAGAACTTGTGAATTATTGTAGAAATTCAAAAAATATTAATCTCAGATGTCTTAGCGTGCATATTGGAAGTCAAATTTTAGACTTCAAACCCTATGTTCAAATGCTTAAGACAATTCAAAATATTATAAGCAAAACAAATTATAAATTTGAATTTGTTGATCTTGGCGGTGGTATGGGTATTGCTTATGATAACAAAAATAAAAAACTTAATTATAAAAAGTATAATTTCGCTATAAAAAAATTTTTGAAAGTCGTAAAAACAAAGATTATATTTGAACCAGGCAGATCTATTGTCGGTGATATAGGTACTTTAATCTCTAAAGTAATTTATATTAAAGAAAGTGCCAAAAAAAATTTTATTATACTTGATGCTGCTATGAACGACTTAATGAGGCCTGCTTTATATGGTGCAGCCCACAAAATACTACCATCAGTTAAATCAACAATAAAAGCTAAAAAAACGTATGAGTTTGTTGGTCCTATTTGTGAGAGTACTGACAAATTTACTACTATTAATAAATTTCAAAAATTAAAAGAAAAGGATCTTGTTGCTATATGTGATGTAGGTGCATATGGAATGTCTTTAAGCTCAAACTACAATTTAAGACCTAAAGCTATTGAATTGTTAATAAAAGGATCAAAAATTAAAGTAATTAAAAAAAGACAAAAGCACAAAGATTTAATGTAGCTTTTAACAACAATGATAAGAAGCCTAATATTTTCAATTTTGTTTTTTGCAGGGATATTTATTATTTCATTAATTTTTTTACCTTCATTTTTTTTACCACAAAAATTTGTTTTATATGGTGGTAAATTGATGGGCTATTGGACTGGTTTTTGTTTAAATTTTTTTCTATCTACCAAAATTAAACTGAAGGGGAAAGAAAATATCATTTATGATAAAAAATTTTTTATAGCAGCATCACATCAATCAATGTTTGAGACGTTTTATCTCCAAACTATTTTTAATTCTCCTTTGTTTATTCTTAAGAAAGAATTACTTTTAATTCCGATTTTTGGCTGGTATTTAAAAAAAATTGGTTCCATTTCTATAAAAAGAAATAAAATATCTAAAGATAATATCTCTTTTTATGAAGATATTTCAAAAGCAATTAATTATTCAAATCGACCTCTAATAATTTTTCCTCAAGCTACAAGAGTTTTACCAACGGAAAGACCTTCATTTAAAAAAGGGGCTTCTAAAATCTACGATAATCTTCAAATCAGTTGTCAACCCATAGCAATAAATTCTGGTTATGTATGGCCAAAAGAAGGAAATAAAACCCCAAATAAAGAAATTACGATTTCAATACTTAAACCAATAGACCCAGGTCTTTCCAAGGATGAGTTTAATAAAACTTTAGAAAATGTTATTTACTCTGAGCTCGATCTAATAAATTAACCTTTCATTGGCATGACAACGTAAATACTGTCAAAATCACTAGGATCTTTGATTAAAGCAGGAGAGCCTGAATCATTGAAAAATAATTCAATTTTTTCTCCATCTAGCTGAGAAGCAACGTCAATCAAGTATCTAGAGTTAAAACTAATTTCTAAGTCACTATCAAAGTTCACCGAAAGAGTTTCTTTTCCATCTCCACTGTTAGTATTGTTGACTGATAAATCTAAAGCACTTTTTGTTATATTAAATTTTACACCATCTTTTTTATCAAGTGATACAGACGCTACTCTATCTACAGAATTTAAAAATAATTTAAGATCTATTTCAAGTTTTTTTTGATTATTTTTTGGTATTACTTGAATGTAATTTGGGAATTTACCATCTATCAATTTTGATATTAAAATACTATTGTTTAGTTCAAATTTTATTTTTGATTTAATATTAGATATTTTTACATCTCCATCATAATTATCTAACAAAGAGCACAGCTGAAAAATAGTTTTTCGAGGTAATATTATTGGTTCAAAGTCAATTTTTTTATCCAACCTTATTTTTGAAATAGACATTCTATGGCTATCTGTAGCTACAGCTGTTAGATAATTTTTATCTTCAACTTCGGTTTGATGAAAGTATATTCCACTTAAGTAATGTCTCGTTTCATCATTCGAAATAGAAAATTTACATTTATTTAATATTTTTAAAAGTTGCTTTGATTTAATTGAAAATTCATTCTGATTAAAATTTTCATCTGTCAAAGGAAACTCTGAATGACTTATACAGTTTAAATTAAAGTTAGATTTTTCAGATTCTAAATGCAACTTATTGGTATCTATCAAAGTCAAATTAATTTTTTTTCCAGATGAGAATTTTCTTATTATATCATACATTATTGAAGAAGAGCTGGTAGTTTTTCCCTCTTCAATAATTTCAACATTTTCAATTTGATGAATAAATATTAAATCTAAATCAGTTGCAGTAATCGTCAGTTTAGATTTTTGTGCATCTAATAAAATATTTGATAATATCGGTAACGTGCTCCTTTTTTCTATTACTCCCTGACAATAATTTAAGGCTTGCTGTAAGTCTTGCTGATTAACACTAAATTTCATTTTCTTTATTATATAGTATCTGGTTTTTTAATTTATTTATATTATCAACCATTTCAGGATCTTTTTCTTTAAGTTTTTCTATGGTTTTTACTGAATGAATAATAGTGGTGTGATCTCTATTAGAAAATTCTCTTCCAATTTCAGGTAAAGATTTTGAAGTTAAAATTTTAGTCAAGTAAATAGCTGTTTGTCTCGGTCTCACCAAATATCTAGATCTTCTAGATGATAACATTTCATTTTTACTAATTTTAAAAAATTTGCACACAAGGGTTTGTATTAAATCAATTGTTACTTTATTTTCTGCCAAATTTAACAAATCTTTTAAAACTATTTTTGTCTCCGATAAATTAGGCATTTTATTATAAATTCTTGAAAATGATATTGTTCTATTAATGGCACCAACTAACTCTCTAACGCTTGCAGTTATCTCGTTACTAATAAAATCTTTAATATCATTAGAAATTTTGATCTGGTCAGGATACAAATTATTTAGTTCTTCTATCTTATTTTCAACTATTTTTTTTCTGAGTTCATGATCTGGTTTTTGAATATCGACCACTAAACCACCAGAAAATCTTGATTTAATTCTTTCCTGAATTCTAGATAATTTATTTGGAGCTCTATCTGCTGAAACAATTATTTGTGATCCTTTATCAAGCAAAGCATTAAATGTGTGAAAAAACTCTTCTTGCATTGCTTCTTTGCCATTCATAAACTGTATGTCATCTATTAATAAAATATCTGTATTTCTAAAATATTCTTTAAATTTTACCATTTCATTTGCTTTTATAGATTTTACAAATTGATACATAAAACGTTCTGCTGAAATAAACATAACCTTATTACTTTTTTTTAATTCAAAACCAATAGAATTTAACAAATGTGTTTTTCCCATTCCAACCCCGCCATAAATATAAAGAGGATTATAATGAGAAACATTTTCAGAAACTTTTAATGAAGCTTCATAAGCAAGTTTATTACTCGAGCCAGTTATAAAGTTTTCAAATCTTTTATTTGGATCAATTCGATTATATTGAAGGAATGAGTCTTTAATAAAAGAAACATTTTCATTATTCTTTTCAAATGGTTGAAAATTATTTTCTGAATTTTCATTTTTTTTTGTCTCAATTATTTTAAATTCAATTCTAATTATCTCTTTTTTATAATTTTTAATTGACTGTAAAATTTGATCTAAATATCTAGATGTTATCCAATCACGAATGAACCTAGTTGGCACAGACAATAAAATATAATTACTAAATTCCTCAACAAAATTTATTTTTTTAAGCCAACTTTCATAAATTTCTAAACCCAGTTTATTTTTCATTTCAGCTTGTATTAAACTCCAGTCTAATTTTTCTGACTTAGAGTTGTTTATACTTTGATTTTTAAAAGAATTATTCATTTTATTGGGGAGACTTCAGTTAGAACCATAATGAGATTATTGCAACAAATAATTTATAAATGATAAAAAAAAATAAAATCTATGATTGTGTAAAAATTCTTAATTGAAAAAAAACTCTTTGACAAAAATTTTTTTATATGATGTGTGTAAATAAAATTTCAGATTGAAGAAATTTGTTAAACTAATTTACTAAATCTAAATATTGTAAACACAAAATTTTAAATCATACATAAAGTGTATGCTTTCAGTTGAATCAACTTGAGGTATATTCAATTACAGAGAAGCTATTTTTTTTGAAACTCTTGATACGTTTCTTGAAGCGTTTTGTTTTTTAACTATTCCAGTTTTTGCAATTTTCATAAGCTCTGAATTCAACTTAGGTAAGAATTTTAAAGCTTCAGACTTCTTTTTACTTTCAATTAAAAGGTTCATTTTTTTTAGAGCATTTTTATATCTACTTTTCCTTGCTTTATTCACAGCAGTTTGTTTAGAAATTCTTCTAATTCTTTTGATTGCAGATTTAGTATTAGCCATATGCGCAGGGGTATAACTTGAGAATTTATATTGGTCAATCAAATAATTAATTATTTTTGACAAGAATTACAAAAGAAAGATGATCTATTAGAAATAATTTTTTTTTGAATAACTCCTCGACATTCCAATCTTTTACAAATTAATCCGTCTCTCTCATATACTTTAAAGTTTTTTTGAAAATTACCATTTTGACCTGATAAATTTTTAAAGTCTCTTATACTTGAGCCACCTTTTTTTATTGCATTTAAAAGAACTTTTTTTGAATTAGTTATAATTTTTTTACAATCATTTTTTTTAAGTAAGCTCGCTTTTTTGGTTGGATTAATTCCACTTAAAAATAAGATTTCACTTGCATATATGTTTCCTATTCCAGAAATAAATTTTTGATCTAATAAAAAGTTTTTAATATTTTTTTTTTTTCCTTTAAAGATGGAGCAAATATACTTTAAATTAAATTTTGAATGAAATGGTTCAGGACCCAAATGTGCAAATCTTTTTTTTAATAAATTAAGATTTTCAATTATTTGAAAAAAACCGAACCTTCTTGGGTCATTATAAACAATTTTTAAATCACTAAAAATAATTTCAACATGATTATGTTTTTTAGGCAAAATAGGAGAGCTATAAAAACTTGTATTTGTTAATGAATTTTTTTTATTTTTATAAACGATATGAACAGTGCCAGACATTCCTAAATGAAGTAAACAATAACTTTTGTTACTTAAATATAAAATCAAATATTTAGAAAATCTATCCACTTTGATTATTTTTTTATTTTTTAAAAAATTTGAAAAATTTAAAGGAATTTTAAACCTCAAATTCTTATTTCTTATTATTACTTTTTCTACCTTTTTTTGTTTAATTTTTTTGTCTAGCGACCGTCTTACAACTTCTACTTCTGGTAATTCTGGCATTTAATACTATATTCAATATATATTTATTATTATGCAACAATATCTTCAAAATAAAAAGGGGCTAGTACAAAATGTTTTTGATCAAGTTTATGATCAATATGACCTTATGAATGATTTCATGTCATTGGGTGTCCATCGATTATGGAAAAAAGATCTTTTAAATATGATGAATTCATCAAAACAAAAAAAATTAATCGATGTTGCATGCGGTACAGGGGATATTGCTAAACTTTTTTTAAATTATGTAGACAAAAATTCTGAGATTACATGTGTTGATCCAAATAAACAGATGATCAAAAAAGGTAAAGAAAAGCTAAATCAATTTAAAAACTTGAACTGGATTATTGCTCCAGCAGAAAATCTTCCATTACCTAAAAATTTTTTTAATTTTTACACAATTAGTTTTGGTTTAAGAAATACTAAAAATTTAGATAAAGCTTTATCTGAAGCATATCGAGTATTAAAACCAGGTGGTCGATATTTATGTCTCGAGTTTTCCAAAATACAAAATTTAAGCTTAGATTTCATATATAGAAATTACTCTAAACTAATACCCCAGATAGGAAAATTAGTTGTTGGTGATAGCAAGCCTTATGAGTACCTCACCAAAAGTATTGAAAATTTTATAAATCAAGATGAATTAATTGATTTAATGAAAAAAAATGGTTTTGAAAAATGTACATATAGAAATTTGTCAGGTGGTATAGTTTCTATACATAGTGGATGGAAAATTTAATGTTAAAAAAAATAATTAATTTATTTAAACTTGGTAGAAAGGTTGCGAAATCAGACATATTAAATATAACTTCAAAATTTCAAGAACCCCCCTTAACAGTAAAAATCTTATTTAAAATTTTATCATTTTCCTTTTCCTCAAGAAAACCGATAGATATTAATAAAGATGAAGGTGAACGATTATCAAATTCGTTGGAGTCAATGGGTACGACTTTTATAAAACTTGGTCAGTTTTTAGCTACTAGACCAGATATTATTGGAGAAGAACTTTCAAAAAAATTAGAAAATCTACAGGATAAGTTACCGCCATTTTCTCTTAATCAAGCAAAAGAAATAATCAAAAAAGATTTAGGTAATGATACATATAATTCTATAATTAATTTAAGCGAACCTGTGGCAGCGGCCTCTATAGCTCAAGTACACAAAGCTCAAATTAATGATGACGGAACATTAAAAGATGTAGCCATCAAAATTTTAAGACCTAATATAAAAAAAATATTTAATGAAGAGATTGATGCTATGATGCTTTTTGCTTTCTTTGTTGAGTCTTTTGTTAAGAAAACTGAAAGACTAAAATTAGTTGATGTAGTTTTTTTGTTAAAAGAGATTACAAACCTTGAAATGGATCTTAGATTTGAAGCAGCCGCTGCAAACGAATATGCGGAAAACACAAAAAACGATGTTGGATTTAGAGTTCCTCAAATTTATTGGAATTTTACAAGTGAAAACGTGATGACGCTCGATTGGGTTGAAGGTGTTTCTATAAGAGAGACAGAAGAGCTAAAAAAAAGAAATATTAATACCGAAAAAATTGCTGAAGATATTATTCAAAATTTTTTAAGACATGCTGTAAGAGATGGTTTTTTCCATGCAGATATGCATCAAGGAAACATATTTATAGATAATAGCGGCCATATTGTTCCTATCGATTTTGGAATAATGGGAAGATTAGATAAAATGAGCAAAAGATTTTTAGCAGAGATATTATTTGGATTTATACAAAGAGATTATCGTAAAGTTGCTGAAGTTCATTTAGTCGCAGGTTTGGTTCCTAAAGAAGTCCCAATTGATGATTTGGCTCAAGCGTTAAGGTCAATAGGTGAGCCAATATTTGGACAAGCAGTAAAAGATATTTCTGGTGGAAAATTATTAAAACAACTATTTGATGTAACGGAAAAATTTAACATGCAAACACAACCTCAGCTTCTTATGTTGCAAAAAACAATGGTTGTTGTTGAAGGTGTAGCTCGAAAATTAAATCCTAATACAAACATTTGGATAACTTCAAAGCCTGTTCTTGAAAATTGGTTAAAAGAGACTAAAAACCCTATGACTACTTTAAATGAAACTCTTCAAAATACATCCGAGGTTATCAAAAGATTGCCAGAGTTTCCTGAGATAATGGATAAAGCCAATCAAGCACTTACCTATTTGGCTAGTGGGCAAATACCACAAAATTCAAATTCCTATACAGCTTTAAATACTAAAAGATCAGAAATGATTGCTTTTAGAAATCAATCTATTATTGGTTTATTAGTCCTTGTAATTTTTGGTCTATTAGTATTTTAATTCAGCGAATGAAAGATTTAATTAACAAAAAAATTCTATTTATTATTTGCGGTGGAGTTGCTGCATACAAAAGTCTTGAAACGATCAGATTATTTAAAAAAAATAATGCCGAAATAAAAACAATTTTAACTAAAAGTGCTAAAGAATTCGTAACACCTTTGTCTGTTACCTCATTATCTCAAGGTAAAGTTTATGATGATCTTTTTAATGTAGAAAATGAAATGGAAATGGACCATATCGCTTTATCTAGATGGGCTGACGTAATTATAATTGCGCCAGCAACTGCTAATACAATTTCTAAACTAAGCCAAGGTTCATCTGAGGATTTAGCCTCAACAGTGGTTCTAGCTTCTAATAAACAAGTTTTTTTAGTCCCAGCGATGAATGTAAGAATGTGGGAGCACAAATCAACAAAAGATAATATTCAAAAATTAAGTACTTATGGATATAAATTGATTGGTCCAACAATAGGAAATATGGCCTGTGGAGAATTTGGTGAAGGAAAAATGTCAGATCCTTCAGAAATCTTTGATGAAATTAGTAATTATTTATCTAATCAAGTCAAAAATAAAAGAATCAAAGCATTAGTAACTGCAGGCCCAACTAACGAGTATATTGATCCAGTAAGATTTATAACTAACAAATCAAGTGGTAAGCAAGGTTATGAAATAGCAAAATCTTTATTGAAAAGAGGCTTTGATACAACATTGATATCTGGTCCTACTAATTTACATATTGATGAAAGTATTAATCTTATCAAAGTAGAAACTGCTGAAGAAATGTTTAAAGAAACACAAAAAAATTTGCCAACTGACATAGCTATTTTTTCAGCTGCAGTAGCTGATTTTAAGATAGACCAAAAAAGTCAAAATAAAATAAAGAAACAAGAAAATTTTACAATAAATTTAGAAAAAAATATTGATATACTAAACTTTGTTTCAAATCATAACTCTATGAGGCCAAGGCTTGTTATTGGTTTTGCCGCTGAAACAGAAAATTTGGATGAAAATGCAACATCTAAACTGTCAAAAAAAAATTGTGATTGGATAATAGCCAATGATGTCTCTAAGAAAGATAGTGGATTTAACTCAGATTATAATGAAGTAACTATTTTTTATAAAAACTCTCAAAATAAAAAAGAAACTCTTTCATTAAAAAAAAAGTCTGAAATTTCAGAAGAGATTGTTGATAGAATAGTTGCTCAAATTAATTAATGGTTAAAATTTTAATAAAAAAATTAGATCCAGCTGTAAAATTACCTGAATATAAGACAGATGGCGCTTCTGGAATGGATATTACTGCATTTATTGAAAACTCTATAAAAGTAAAACCAAAATCTTCAAATTTAGTTTCTACTGGGTTAAGTGTTGCTTTTTCAGAGGATTATGAAATTCAAATAAGACCTAGATCAGGTTTAGCTGCTAAGAATAATATTAGTGTTTTGAATACACCTGGTACAATTGATAGTGATTACAGAGGAGAAATTAAGGTAATTATTTATAATCATGGAAATGACGACTTTATTATAAAAAATGGAGATAGAATTGCACAAATGGTATTGGTGCCAGTTGTTAAGATGGAATTAGAAGAAGCTTTAGATTTACCTGAAACAATAAGAGGCACAGGCGGTTTTGGGTCAACAGGTAAATGAAAAAAATATTGGATAAAAATCAAATTGAAAGATTTTCTCGTCAAATTATTTTAAAAAATATTGGTGTTCTTGGTCAAAAAAAAATAATTCAGTCAAAAGTTTTAATAATTGGCATGGGCGGTCTAGGATGTCCAGTTGCAGAATTTTTAACTAGAGCTGGGGTTGGTTTATTAGGTATTATTGATTCAGATTATGTGGAATTATCAAACATACATCGACAGAGTCTTTATGATAGTAAAGATTTAAAAAAACCAAAAGTAAAAGCTGCATTAAAAAAATTAAAAAAAATTAATCATCAAACTAAAATTAGTTGTTATAAAATTAGGTTAAATAAAAATAATTTTAGAACTATAATTAAAAACTATGATTACATAATTGATGGATCTGATAATTTTGAAACAAAATTTTTAATTAATGATTTTTGTTTAAAATCAAAAAAATTTTTAGTAACTGGAGCAATTAGTAAATTTGATGGTCATATATTTACATTTGATTTCAAAAATAAAAAAATTCCTTGTTTAAGATGTTTCTTTCAGGAAGATGTAATTTCTGATGATGTTTTAAACTGCGAATTTGAGGGAATATTAGGAACGGTTGCAGGCATAATTGGGACTATTCAAGCCAATGAAGTTCTAAAAAAAATTTTGAATATTGGAAAAAACTTAGATGGATTTGTTTTGATTTTAGATTTACTTAATTTAAATTTTAGAAAAGTAAAATTAAATAAACAAAAAAAATGTTTGTGCTAAAATATATTAAATTAATAATTCTAATTTTATTAACTTTATCTTTTCCATTAATGACTCATGCAAAAGAAACTTTTTTGTCCTTAAAAAAAGATAAAGTAAATGTGAGATACGGTCCAAGTTTTGATTCACCTATTAAATTTATTTATAAAAAAATAAATTTACCGATTAAACAAATAGATAATAAAGAAAATTGGAGAAGAGTAATAGATTTAAAAAATAATAGTGGTTGGATACATAGGTCTCAATTAAAATCTATAAATTCAATTATTCCTCTAGACGATAAGATTTTATTTAGTAAACCATCAAGTTTTTCAAGACCAATAGCGAAAATTAAAAAAGGTAGAGTTTTACTTTTATTAAAATGTGAAAAAAAATGGTGTAAAATAAAAACTAGTAAATTTAAAGGTTGGGTAAAGACAGAAAATATATGGGGATCTATTAATTAAAATCGGCAGATAAAGATTTTACTACAATGTCAGTTAGCTTTGTACTATGAGAATACTCAACGTGATCAATACCAATTTCAATTTTTGATGAATTAGATTTAAATTTTTCAATTTGCTCATTATTGAATTCAAAATGAATAAATTGAACTGAAGATGCTTTGCCCTCAGATGATGTTCTGTCAACATCCTCCTCTGGAACTGCTTTTATCAACTCACCCTCAATTTTCATAAAAATTTTTTTTTCAATTCCACCAACTTTACCTAAAAATGCGGCTCTAGAAATTGGGCTATCTATTTCAAACATTAAAGTGGCTATCAATTCTTTTCCATTAGGTACTAAGGGGTTGTAAGCTAAGAGTTCATCTTTTAATTGTTCATCTCCACCTTTTTCTATGTAGAGCATCTCTTGCACTTGAGCTAGCATTGTTTCGTAACTTTCAAAGTAAAATGTTGCATAAGGTCCCAATGAAACTCGTCTATTCTTTTTAAATTCAACAATACTTTTTCTTAACTCTTTTCTTTTTTTTATATAAATATCTATAGGTATTATATCACTTTTTTGAATTTCTCTTTTTTCTTTTGGCATTGTCACAATCTATAACTTTTAGCAATTAGTTCGATGGGATGTACTGCCTCATCATTTGAAATATTTGTATCAACTTCTAGCTGTTTCAAATGTTTTCCAGCTAACGGGCAATCTGAAGCCATATATTTATTGTTTTTATTTTTTATTTGTCTAGCAGTTGGTCTTCCAACTTTTTTGGCTAAATTATAAGTTTCTTTCATAACACCAAAAGTTCCTCCATGACCAGCACATCTTTCTACTACATCTATTTTAGCATTAGGTATTAACTTTAACATATCTCTAGATTTGATCCCCATATTTTGAGCTCTTGCATGACATGCATGGTGTACCGTAATTCCACCATCAATTTCACTGAGACCTTCAGCCAAACCCTCATTTTTAGATATATCGACCACATATTCGTCAATATCCATAACATTCGCTGATAATCTTTTTATACTTTCATCCTTAGGTAATAATAATGGCCATTCAAATTTTAGCATAAGTCCACAACTAGCAGTAAGGGTTATTACCTTATAACCTTTATCAACCCATTCTAATAAATCTCTAGAAACTTTTTTTGCTTGTTCGACAACTTTAGGAAGATCTGCTTGTTCCAAAAATGGCATACCACAACAACCTGGATAAGCCTCTTGAACCTCAACACCATTTTTTTTTAAAACTTTAAGAGCCGCAACTCCTGTATTTTTCTTATTAAAATTAACGAAACATGTCGTGTAAATGACAACTCTTCTATCATTCTTTTTTATCTCATAATTTATTTTATCATTATTTTTTTTAAAAAAATTTGAAAACGTTTCAGAATTATATTTTGGTAATTGAACCCTTGAGTCTATACCTGCAATTATTTCTAAAATCTTTCTAAAAATTTTGTTTTTAATACTAGATGCCCAATTAATAATTTTTGAAAACATTACTCCAAATTTTGAATTTCTATCAATTTCAGCTAATTGCCGAGGTATTGATGGTAGTTGACCTAATTTTTTTTGTGCCGTTCTGTATCTCAACATTAAATGAGGAAAATCTAGATCAAAATCATGTGGTGGTACATACGGACATTTTGTCATAAAGCACATATCACACAATGTACATGCATCAACTACAGGAATAAATTGATCACTAGTTAAACTATCTATATCCTCATTTTTTGACTCATCAATCATGTCAAAAAGTTTTGGGAAAGAGTCACAAAGATTAAAACACCTTCGACATCCATGACAAATATCAAATACTCTTCTCATCTCAGCATCTAATTTTTCATGATTTATAAAATCAGGATGCTCAAAATCTATTGGGTGACGAATAGGAGCTTCTGTACTACCTTCTTTATTCATATCCGGTATCTAAATTTTTGAATTTTTAGTGGGTGGAAATCACCCACTAAATAATATTGTTTAACTAATAGACTCTAGAGTTTTTTGAAATTTACCAGCATGTGATTTTTCAGCTTTTGCTAAAGTTTCAAACCAATCAGCAATTTCATCAAAACCTTCTTCTCTAGCTGTTTTAGCCATGCCAGGATACATGTCTGTGTATTCATGTGTTTCTCCTTGCACAGCAGATGCTAAATTTGCTTTGGTTTCGCCAATCGGTAAACCAGTTGCAGGATCACCAACCTCTTCTAAATATTCAAGATGCCCATGAGCATGACCTGTTTCACCTTCTGCAGTTGATCTAAATACTGATGCAACATCATTGTAACCTTCAATGTCTGCTTTTTGAGCAAAGTAAAGATATCTTCTGTTTGCTTGACTTTCGCCGGCAAATGCCGCCTCTAGATTTTCTTTTGTTTTTGTTCCTTTTAATGACATTTTTATCTCCTTAATTATTAGAATAAAATATAATCATTCTAAATTACTTGTCAATAGTTTAGAATAATTATAATGTAGTTTTTAAGTTATTGAAATTACACAATTAATTTTGATTTTGATTATCACTCGCAACTTTTATCAAAACTTCGATAGAATTAATTTTTTTTCCAGTGATATTTTTTTTTATATTAATTTTTTCAATATCATCATTATCACAGTCAATTAATTGATTTGTGTCTTCATCAAAGAAATGGTGATGATTGGTAATGTTTGTGTCGAAATAACTTTTATCACTGTTAATTGAAATTTCTTTCAAATAACCTTTATCCTTAAAAGCGTGAACAGTGTTGTAAACTGTGGCTAATGATATTTTTTCTTTAAGCTTTTCAGAGATTATTTTAGCAAGATCATTTATAGTGAAGTGAAAAGTTTTCTCTCTGTTGAATAATACTTCACAAATTTTAAGTCTTTGTTTTGTTGGTCTTAACCCTAAAGATCTTAATTTATCAATAAATTCGTTGTTTTTTAACATTGTTATTTATAATAGTTCTAAACTATATGTATATTATAATTTCATAAAATCAAGTAATAAAGGTGTTCAAATTATATGAAAAAAAACTCCTACTCATACGATGAGCTTATAAATTGTGGAAATGGGGGTCTTTTTGGACCCGGTAATGCAAAATTACCTCTTCCACCAATGCTGATGTTTGATAGAATTACAGAGATTAATGACAACAATGGAAGTTTTAAAAAAGGATCTCTAAAAGCTGAATTAGACATAAAAAAAGAACTTTGGTTTTTTGACTGTCATTTTAAGGAAGATCCTGTAATGCCTGGATGTCTTGGTCTTGATGCTATGTGGCAATTGGTGGGTTTTTATTTAGGATGGATTGGAAACCCGGGAAAAGGTAGGGCGCTAGGAGTAGGGAATGTAAAATTTACTGGAGAAGTTTTGCAAAATGTCAAATTAGTAAGATATGAAATTGATATGAAAAAAATTATGTCGCCTGGAGGAACAACTGTGGGACTTGCTAATGGAGTGGTTTTGGCAGATGATAAAAAAATTTATTCTGCTGACAGTTTAAAAGTAGGATTATTTAAATAATGAGAAGAGTTGTAATTACAGGGTTAGGTGTTGTGTCTTGTTTAGGCAATAACCAAGATGAAGTTTATCAATCACTATTAAATTCAAAATCAGGGATTTCTTTCTCTGAAGAATATAAAGAACATAATCTTAAAAGCCATGTTCATGGAAAACCAAATATAAAACTTGAAGAGCACATAGATAGAAAAACAATTCGATTTATGGGATCAGGTTCAGCATATAATTATATAGCTATGAAAGAAGCTATAAAAGATTCTGGTCTGGAAGAAACAGAAGTAAGTAACATAAAAACAGGTATTGTCATGGGTTCAGGGGGACCTTCAATTGAGAATGTAATTTTGGCAGCAGATAAGACGAGAGCGAAAACTCCAAAATTAATGGGACCGTTTGTGGTTCCAAGAACAATGGCTAGTACAGCTTCTGCAACACTTGCTGTTCCGTTTAAAATTAAAGGAACTAACTATACTATGAGCTCGGCTTGTGCAACTAGTGGTCACTGCATAGGCAATTCAATGGAATTAATCCAAATGGGTAAACAAGATGTTGTTTTTGCAGGTGGCAGTGAAGAAATACATTGGGCAATGACTGCAATGTTCGATGCAATGACTGCCTTATCATCAAAATATAATGGCACCCCAGAAACAGCATCAAGAGCGTATGATAAAACTAGAGATGGATTTGTGATAGCTGGGGGTGGTGGAGTTTTAGTGCTTGAAGAATATGAGCATGCAAAAGCAAGAGGTGCAAAAATATATGCAGAATTAACTGGCTATGGAGCAACCTCTGATGGGTATGATATGGTAGCACCATCAGGAGAAGGAGCTGTTAGATGTATGAAAATGGCGATGGCGACATCTAAAAATAAAATTGATTACATAAATACACATGGCACATCTACGCCAGTTGGAGATATTACAGAATTGAAAGCGGTCAAAGAAACCTTTGGAGATAATATTCCAAAAATTAGTTCAACAAAATCTTTATCTGGGCACCCATTGGGAGCGGCATCAGTACATGAGGCTATTTATTGTTTAATTATGATGAAAAATAATTTTATTGCTGGATCGGCAAATATAAATGAAATGGATGAAGAGGCTAAAAAATTCCCAATAGTTTCTAAAACAGAAACAGGAATATCCTTAAACACAATTATGTCGAATAGCTTTGGTTTTGGTGGAACTAATGCTGCTTTAGTTTTCGAAAAGGTATAAATTATGAGTTTGATGAAAGGTAAAAAAGGATTAATCATGGGTGTCGCCAATGAAAGATCTATCGCTTGGGGTATTTCACAAAAACTTGCTGAGGCTGGAGCTGAACTTGCATTTACTTATCTAGGAGATGCTTTAAAAAAAAGAGTAATTCCCCTAGCAGAAAAATTAAATTCTAATGTTACATTTAGTTGTGATGTTGAAAATAAAGATGAGGTAGTAAAATTATTTGAAGATATTAAATCTCAATGGGGAAAAATTGATTTTGTAGTTCATGCGGTAGCATTTTCAGATAAATCTGAATTATCAGGTGAATATTTAAATACAACAAGAGAAAATTTTTTAAGAAGTATGTTAATTTCATGTTTTTCATTCACTGAAGTTGCAAAAGAAGCTTCTAAAGTAATGAAAGAGGGTGGAAGCTTGCTAACTTTAACTTACGAGTCTACTAAAGCTATTCCAAATTATAATGTGATGGGTGTTTGTAAATCAGCTCTTGAGGCAAGTGTTAAATACTTGGCAAGAGATTTAGGTACCAAAGGCATGAGAGTAAATGCGATCAGCGCAGGACCTATTAAAACATTAGCAGCTTCTGCAATCGGAGATGCAAAATTTTTATATAAATGGAATGAAGACCATTCTTTTCTTAAAAGAAATGTAGATATTCATGATGTTGGAAATTCAGCATTATATCTATTAAGTGACCTAGCAAACGGTGTTACAGGTGAAATTCATTACGTAGATGCTGGGTATAACAAGGTTGGGATGCCCGATCCTAAAAATATTAGTTAATAATTATCAAAATTATGGAAATTTTTATATTTTTAGTTTGTTTAGTATTTGTAATTTATTATTTATTTAGACCCACCTCTAAAAAAGAAAAAGACCAATTTGATGATAAAAACAATTGGCGAGGTGGGTTTTAATTTTTATTTAGCAGCTTGCTTCATAGAAAGTTTGACTTTACCTCTATCGAAACCTATCACTTTAACTTTTACTTCATCACCTTCTTTGACAACATCAGTAACCTTAGCCACTCTTTTGTCTGCTAATTCTGAGATATGAACTAATCCATCTTGTTTTCCTAAAAAATTTACAAATGCACCAAATTCCATAATCTTCATAACTTTACCTGAATAAATTTTATTCAACTCGGCCTTTGCAGTGATGTCTTTAATCATTTGCATAGCAATGTTTCGAGACTCCTCATCTGGAGCAGCAACTGTTACTACACCTTCATCATTTACATCTACTTTTGCGTTTGATTTTTCGACAATCTCTCTAATAGTTGCACCACCCTTTCCAATAACGGCAGCAATATCTTTTTTATCTACAGTAATTTTTTCCATCTTGGGAGTATGTTTTCCAACATCAGCTCTTGAAGCTGATAGTGCTTTATTCATCTCACCTAAGATATGAACTCTGCCATCCTTAGCCTGATTCAATGCTTGCTCCATAATTTCAAATGTAATACCTGTAATTTTGATATCCATCTGAAGTGAAGTAATTCCATCTTTAGTTCCAGCTACTTTAAAATCCATATCTCCTAAATGATCTTCATCACCTAATATGTCAGACAAAACACTAAAATCATCACCTTCTTTAATTAATCCCATTGCAATACCTGCAACAGGTTCTTTGATTGGGACACCAGCATCCATTAATGCTAGAGACGTTCCGCAAACAGTTGCCATTGATGATGAGCCATTAGACTCAGTAATCTCAGATACTACTCTAAAAGTGTAAGGAAACGACTCTTTTAAAGGCAGTGAAGAATGGATAGCTCTCCAAGCTAATTTTCCATGTCCTATTTCACGTCTTCCAGTACCTATTCTTCCTGTTTCTCCAACTGAAAATGGTGGAAAGTTATAATGAAGCATAAATCTTTCTCTTTGAAGACCATCTAGACTTTCTATCCTTTGTTCATCATCAGAAGTTCCTAATGTTGCAGTCACGATTGCTTGTGTTTCACCCCTGGTAAATAATGCAGAGCCATGTGTTCTTGGTAAGACACCAACTTCGCATGAAATTGGTCTTACATCAGATAATCCTCTGCCATCAATCCTATTTTTATTTTTAAGAATATCAGTTCTTACAATAGATTTTTCAAGATTTTTTAACTGACTGTTTACATCTAAATCAGTATAATTTTCATCTTCCTCATAAAGTTTTTTAGCCTTATCAGTAATCTCTGAGATTTGATTTGATCTATCTTGTTTATCCCTAGTAGCAAAAGCTTTTTTTAAATCATCTGTAAAAGTTGCTTCAAGTTTTTTCTTTATTTCAGATAAATCTTTCTTTTCAACAGTCCACTCTGGTTTTCTACATTCTTTAGCAAGTTCCTCAATCATTTTAATTATTGGAACAAATCCTTCATGACCAAATTTAACTGCATTTAACATTTCTTCTTCTGTTAAACCATTTGCCTCAGACTCAACCATCAATACAGCATCTTTGGTACCTGCTACTACTAAATCTAAACTTGAATTTTCTAATTCAATTTTTGATGGGTTAAGAATATATTTTCCATCAACAAAACCAACTCTAGAAGCTCCTACAGGGCCTTTAAATGGCATTCCTGAGATAGCAAGTGCTGCTGAAGAAGCGGTGATTGCTAGAATATCTGGTTGGTTTTCTTTATCGTATGAAATTACAGTTGGTAATAACTGTACTTCATTTTTAAATTCATCAGGAAACAAAGGTCTGATTGGTCTATCAATTAATCTTGATATTAATGTTTCACTTTCAGTTGGTCTTGCTTCTCTTTTAAAATAACCACCAGGGATTTTTCCACCTGCATAGTATTTTTCTTGATAGTTTACTGACAATGGAAAATAATCCATATCTGGATTTACTTTCTTTGCTCCTACTACGGTTGCTAAAATAACTGTTTCACCACATGAAGCGATGATTGCTCCGTCTGCCTGTCTTGCTACTTTACCTGTTTCTAAACTGATCTTTTTTCCTGCTACTTCTATTTCCTTCTTATATACTTTAAACATTTCATTTCCATTTCGTTTCGTTCTTTTCGTTCCATTCTATCTATTTTGATTTTTATTTTCTTAAATTCAATTTCGACAGTACATTTTTGTAAGAATCCATTTTATTTTTCTTTAGGTATTCTAACAATTTCTTTCTTCTATTTACCGCTCTCAACAATCCAACTGATGAGTGTTTATCTTTTTTGAATTGTTTAATATGTTTAGAGAGAGTTTCAATTTTATCAGTTAGCAAAGCAATTTGAATCTCTGATGATCCAGTATCTTTATCATGTATTGCTAGCTCTTGTATCTTTTTATTCATTTTTTTATTTTTCCTATTTATTAGTTTGTTTAATTAAATTTTCTATTTTTTCTGCATATTCAAATGACTCGTCTTTTCTAAAAAGTAATTTTGGTAAAAATTTCATTGCTACTTTTTGAGATAAAATTTTTCTTATCAAGAATGAGTACTCTTTTAATGTCTGAATTATTTCCTCTGCATTTTTCCCTCCTAAAGGAAGAACATATGCTTTTGCAATTTTTAAATCTTGACTCATTCTAACCTCTGTAACAGTTATCCTATTAGTTTCTAAATTTGGCACCTTAGCCTCATTTCTGATAAAAATCATGCTTAAAGACTGCTTAATCATTTCTCCAACTCTCAATTGTCTTTGGGATATTGGTTTTCCTATTCTATCAGCCATTAAATTGACCTCTCTGTAGAAGTAACACTAAATGCTTCTATTGTGTCATTTTTTTGAAAATCCATATAATCCTTAACTGTTATTCCACATTCTTGGCCATTACTAACTTGTTTTACTTGATTTTTTTCTCTAAATAAAGATCCAACTTTGCCAGTATATATTATTGCACCATCCCTAATTATTCTAACTTCTGAAATACTTGTAATTTCTCCTTCGGTTACTTTAGAGCCAGCAACTTTACCGGCACCTGAAACTTTAAATATTTCTAGTATTTGTGCTGTACCTGTAATCGTCTCTTTAATATCTGGAGTTAACAGTCCAGACATTTTTTGTTTTATGTAGTCTAAAACTTCGTAAATAATATTATAAGATGATATTTGAATATTTTCATTCTCAGCAAGTTTTTTAGCTTCTTTACTTGGCTTAACGTTGAAAGCAATCAAAACAGCTTTGGATGCTTTAGCTAAAGTAACATCTGTTTCTGTTACCATCCCAATATCAGATAAAATTATTTTTGGTTTAACCTCCTCATGTTTAATCTGGCTTATAGCACTTTTAATTGCCTCTGATGATCCATGAACATCAGATTTAATTATTAAATTTAATTCTTCAGATGAGCTATCTGAAAAAGCAGATTCCTGAGTAGCAAATGTTAAAGGATTTTTACCATCTTTATTTTCTTCGGCCCTGCTTTCACTTAAATTTTTCGCTTCTTTTTCAGAATTGAGAACAATAAAATCATCTCCAGCTTTAGCTGCCCCGTTTATTCCTAAAATTTCAACTGGTGTAGACGGTAAAGCCTCATCAATGTTTTTCCCTTTATCATTAATTATAGCTCTAACTTTTCCCCATTTTAATCCACTAACAAAAAAATCACCTTTTTTAAGAGTACCTGTGGTTACAATTATTGTTGCTACTGGTCCTCTTCCAATATCAATTTTTGATTCTAGAACAATACCTGTTGCTTTTGACTCAAAGTCGGTTTTTAAGTCTAATATTTCTGCTTGAAGAATGATTGCTTCAATTAGCTTTTCTAAATTAAGTTTAGTTTTAGCTGAAATCTCAACCATTAAAGTGTCCCCAGATAAATCTTCAGCTATTAACTCATGTTCTAGTAATTGATTCTTAATTTTTTGAGGATCAGCATCTGGTAGATCACATTTATTAATAGCAACAACAATAGGTACTTTTGCAGCCTTAGCATGTTTAATAGACTCTATTGTTTGAGGTTTTACACCATCATCAGCTGCAACAACTAAAACTACTAAGTCTGTAAGTTTTGATCCCCTTGCTCTCATTTCAGTAAAAGCAGCATGTCCAGGTGTATCTATAAAAGTTAATTTGTTTGACTGACTTTCTATTTGATACGCTCCTATATGTTGAGTAATTCCACCAAACTCCCCTGACACTACATTGGCGCTTCTTAGAACATCTAAAACAGATGTTTTACCATGATCAACATGGCCCATGACTGTAACTATTGGAGCTCTATTCTTTAAATTTTCCGTTCTTGAAGCTTTAATTTTTTGAATAATTTCTTCAGCTTTTTCCTCGCGTATAGGATTGTGACCAAACTCTTTTACTAAATATTCAGCTGTATCAGCTGCTAGTGTTTGGTTAATTGTAACTGTAACACCCATACCAAACAAAAATTTTATAACATTGCTTGATTGTTCAGCCATTCTATTTGCTAACTCTCTAACAGTTATAGCTTCAGGTATATTTATATCCCTCTTTACGTTCTTTATATCTCCATTATTTTCATCTTTATTTGCATTTTTTAATTCTTTTTGTCTTGCTCTTTTTACTGATGCTAAACTTCTCTCTCTTGTTTCAATTTGATCACTTAAAGCTCTAGATACTGTAAGTTTAAGTTTTCTTTTTTTTGATCCTTGCTTTACTTTTTTATCATTAACTTCTTGATCTCCCTTTAATCTTTTCGTTGCTCTCTGCTCAGCTAGCTTACGTCTTTCAAAATCTGATGTGAGTGGAGGTATTTTATTTGTAAAATTAGGTTTATTACCAATATTTTTTACTGTGGACGACTTAGAGGCATAAGGTTTATTAAAGCTGCCTTTACTAGAACTTTTAGTTACATTTTTTTCTATTACTACAGTTTTTTTTCCCTTGGTCTTTGAAGATTCAAAATTTTTAAATGTTTTTTTTAAGCTTCCAGAAATAGTTAATTTTGTTTTTTTGTTTTCCATTTCTCATCTCTCAATCTTTATAAACAATGTTTCTGGCAGACATAATAAGTTCGTCTGCTTCAGTTTTTGATAAAGCAAAATTTTCTAAATATCCTTGAATTTTTACTTTCTCACCTTTAATAACATCAAAACCGCCAGTGAGTTCATCTGATGCTAAGTCTGCAAAATCTTCTAAGTTAAGAATTTTCTGTTCACCTAATGTAACCAACATTCCTGGAGTTAAACCTTTTAAATTTATTAAGTTATCTGTAAGACCCAAATCTTTTATTCTTTGAGAAATATCTTCCTGATCTTTTTGATGAAATTCTTTTGCTCTTTCTATAAGAGCTTGAGCAGTTTCTTCCTCTATTCCCTCTATTTTTGAAAGATTATCTGGAGAAGAATCTTTTATATCATCAATTGTAGAAAAACCTTCTGCCACTAAAAGTTGACCCAAGGTTTCATCTAATTCTAAATTTTTAACGAAATTATCAGTTTTCTCTTTAAATTCTATTTGTCTTCTCTCTGAGTCTTCCTGATCTGTCATAATATTAATTTCATAATTTAGAAGTTTAGTAGCTAATCTAACATTTTGACCTCTTCTACCAATTGCCTTACTAAGATTTTCCTCAGTCAATATCACATCAAGTTTTTTTCTATCCGCATCAACGTTAACTCTTTGTACTTCTGCAGGTGATAAAGCATTGGAGACAAGAATTGCTGGATCTTCTGACCAATTAACTATATCAATTTTTTCTCCTTGTAATTCGTTAACGACTGCCTGAACTCTAGATCCTCTCATACCAACACAAGCTCCTACTGGATCAAGAGATGTATCAACTGCTTTAACACATATTTTAGCTCTACTACCTGGATCTCTAGATGAAGATTTAATTTCAATTAGTCCATCATAAATTTCAGGAACTTCTTGTACAAAAAGTTTTTCCATAAATTTTGGATGTGCTCTTGATAAAAAAATTTGTTGTCCTCTAGGCTCTCTTCTTACATCATTGCAATATGCTTTAACCCTATCCCCTGCTTTTATATTTTCTCTAGGGATTAACTCATTTTTTTTGAATAATTGCTTCAGTTCTTCCAAGATCTACAATTACATTTCCAAACTCTAATCTTTTAACAATTCCACTTAAAATAGTATCTTTTTTATCGATAAAATCATTATATTGTCTTTCGCGCTCTGCTTCCCTAACATTAAAGTTTATTACTTGTTTTGCCGTTTGAGCTGCTATTCTTCCAAAATCAAATGATGGTAATGGCTGCAAAACTTCATCACCAATCTTTTTTTCTTTATTAGTCTCGTTTAATTTAATTGCGTCCTCTAATTTGATTTCTATATTTGCATTTTCAGGTTTTTCAGAAACTATCAGTTTTCTGAAAATTTCTATATCTCCATTATCTCTATTTATAAGAACTTTAATTTCGTTATCTTGACCAAATTTAGATTTTGCTGCTTTGGCAATACCATTCTCCATAGAGCTTATTATTAGCTCTTTATCTATTGATTTTTCTAAAGCAACAGCCTCAGCTATTCTCAACAATTCTAGTTTGTCAGCTCTTTTGTTTAACATTTTTTTATTTGTTTTTTCCAAAAAAAAATGGGCTTAAGCCCATTTTGTAAATTCAATAATGTAACTGGAATATAGTAAAGTTTTTATTTAATTCAACAGAAACTATTTAAGAAAAACATCAGTTTTGTCAGTTTTTTCCCAAGAAAATGAGCCATCTTCTTCAGGAGTTCTTCCAAAATGACCATATGCAGCTGTTTTTTCATATATAGGTTTGTTTAAATTTAGCATCTCTCTTATTCCTCTAGGGCTTAAATCAAAATTTTCACTTATTTTTTCTACAACAAATTTATTTTTATCTAAGTCATTATCAAAAAGATCAACATAAATTGATAATGGTTTAGAAACACCTATAGCATAAGCTAATTGAATTAAACATTTATTGGCAATTTTTGAAGCTACAACATTTTTTGCAATATATCTTGCTGCGTAAGCAGCAGATCTATCAACTTTTGTTGGATCTTTTCCTGAAAATGCACCACCACCGTGAGGTGCTGCTCCACCATAAGTATCAACTATTATTTTTCTTCCTGTTAATCCGCAATCACCATCTGGACCACCAATTACAAAATTTCCAGTTGGGTTCACATAGAACTCTTCTTCATTAAAACCTTGAAGAAAATTTTCTGGTATAGATTTTAGCATATATGGTCTTAACAAATCTCTTACTTGAGCTTGATTGACATCAGCAGAATGTTGCGATGATATTACTACAGATTTAACTTTTGTTGGTTTTCCATCTACGTATTCAAAAGTAACTTGGCTTTTTGAGTCTGGTTCAATATTTTTTAATTTACCTGACTTCCTATCTTCAGCCATTAATCTTAAAATCTTATGAGAATAATGAATAGGTGCTGGCATTAATACTTCAGTTTCATTACACGCATAACCAAACATAATACCTTGATCACCCGCTCCTTCATCTTTGTTTCCTGAAGAATCTACACCCATTGCTATATCAGCAGATTGAGAATGTAGGTGGCTTTCAATTTTTGTTGCTTCTTTCCAAGTAAAACCTTCTTGATCATAACCTATGTCTTTAATACAATTTCTTACTTTTTCGATTAAATCCTTTTCAACAATTTTAGGACCTCTAACTTCACCAGCCAAAACAACTTTATTTGTTGTGGTAAGTGTTTCACATGCAACTCTAGAAAAAGGATCTCCTGAAAGATAACTATCAACAACCATATCTGAAATTCTATCTGACACTTTATCAGGATGACCTTCGGATACTGACTCGCTTGTAAAAAGATAATTTTTTAGATTACTCATTTTTAATTCTATTAAATGAAAATATTAAAAAAATATACAATAAAATTAATAAACCAAAAATTTTATTTCCATATTTGGAAAATAGCGTTGGTTGTATTTTCTTAATACTTTCAAGATCTACATATCCAGATTGACCTAACTTGACACTTTTTTCAACATAGCCTAAAGGATTTACTATAGCTGCAAGTCCATTATTTGAAGATCGAACCACGTACTTTCCACTTTCAATTGCTCTAAAGATACTATGAACAAAATGTTGTCTAGGACCTATTGATTGACCGAACCATCCATCTTCTGAGATATTTACGATTAAATCAAAATCAGAGTTATGGAATAATTTTCCAGAATAAATAATCTCATAACAAATTAGAGGCAATATCTTTAATGAGAATTTTTTTCGATTTATTTCAATAATGTTTCTTTTGTTTCCACTAGAAAATGATTGATGATTATTTGTCAATGATTTTAAACCAATACTTCTTAAGATATTCTCAAAAGGTAAAAATTCACCAAAAGGAACTAAATTAATTTTATCATAGGTATTTATTATATTTAATTTGTTATCGTAAATTGAAAGTGAATTATAGTATTCTTTAGAACCACCATTTTCAGACTGATTATTTATACCAATAATCAATAAATGATTTTCAGTAAATTTCTCATTAAATAACCAATCATATTCAATCAACTCGTCTCTTGAAATACCTGGGAGAATTCCTTCAGGCCATATGAAAATGATATTTTCATCAAAAATAGGGTCGCTTATTTTAATTAGATCTTGGATAATTAAAGTAGGGTCTATATCGCTATAAAACCTATCAAGTTTAATATTAGAGCCAATGATTCTTACTTTAAAATCAAAACTATTTTTTTTTATGTTTTTAAATTTTTTTTCATAATTAGATCCATGAACATAGAGAATAATCATAGAAATAAGAAAGAAAACACAAACTCCTATATCTCGTTTACTGTCTCTTAATATAAATATTGCAGGACTTGTAAATAAAGATATACAAAATAAATTAAACCCATAAGTTCCAATTACAGATGTTATGCTCAATATTTCTAATTGATTAGAAAAACTAAAAGCAATTAAATTCCAAGGGAAACCAGTTAAGAGTGAACCTCTTACAAATTCTAAAGATCCAAAAATTAAAGAGAAAAGTAAAAACGAACTGATAATTTTTTTTGGCTTTAAAAGTATGAATAAATAAGAAACTAATCCGTAAAATATAGCTAGAAATGATGGTATTATAATTAAAGTTATTGGTATCAGTGCTCTAAAATTTTGATCAAATGTCAACGAAATCGATATCCAATATAAGTTAGTAACAAAATATCCAAAGCCAAAAAACCACCCATAAATAAAATAAAATTTTTTATTCTTATGGTGGTCAAATTTTTTTATTAAAAATATAAAAAATAAACTAAACGAAAAAAAATTAATAATAAGATAATTAAACGGTGGTAAACTTAAAGAAGTTACCATTCCTAAAATAGTCAAAAATATTAATTCAATGTAAAATTTTTTTCTCAATTTAATCTAATTTTGAAATTACAGATTGATATATTTTTTCCTCTTCTTTTAACATTTTTTTATAATCTTTGTCCTTAATATGATCAAAACCTATTAAATGAAGAAAGCCATGAATAAAAATTTTAATTAGTTTTTCTTTAAAAAATTTAAGGCTTTGAGATTTAGGTCTATTAATATAATTATAGCTAATTATAATATCGCCAATATACGTTTGTTTTAAGACATTGGTTTTTTTACTAAATGGAAATGATAATATATCTGTAGATTTATTTTTATTTCTAAAATACTTATTTAATTTTTTTATATTTTTATTGTTTGATAACAACAATGTGAGACTTACTTTTTTATTTAAAAATTTATATTTTTTTGGAAAAGATTTACAAATTTTGTTAAAAAATAATTCTTTTTTTTTTAAGTTTTTTAGACCAGGCCTTCTCATTTGAGAAGACGCTAACGTTAATCATTTTTTAAATAAGCTTTTACTATTTTAGACACTAATGGATGTCGAACAACATCTGAGTGATCAAAATCAACTACTGAAATTTCATTTAAATGTCCCAAAAGCTCTTTGGATCTAACCAAACCTGACATACTTTTATTAGGCAAATCTATTTGGCTTGGATCTCCATTTACTACATTTTTTGAATTTTCTCCAATTCTCGTTAAAAACATTTTAATTTGTGTATCAGTTGCATTTTGAGCTTCATCTAAAATAGCAAATGAATTTTTTAATGTTCTTCCTCTCATAAAAGCCAAGGGAGCGATCTCAATATCACCAATTTCAATCATTCGCTGTATCTTTTCAAAATCAAATAAATCATAAAGGGAATCGTATAAGGGTCTAAGATATGGATCTACTTTCTCTTTCATATCCCCAGGTAAAAAACCAAGACGTTCACCAGCTTCTACTGCTGGTCTTGATAAAATTATTCTTTCAATTTTTTTTTCTAGTAACATTGTAAGACCAACTGCAACGGCTAAAAAAGTTTTACCTGTTCCAGCAGGACCTGCAGAAATAATAATTTCACTTTGTCTTAAAGCTCTTACATATTCTTTTTGCTTTTCAGATCTTGGAATAATAGATTTTTTTGGTGTTTTAATAATATCTGTAATATTATTATTTTTAACTTTTTCATTTATCATGAATTTGTCTACAGATGAGATTATATCCTTATTCTCAATACTTCCATTGTTGACAAATTGATTTGCTAAAAATTGAATTGCATTTTTTACAATTTCATTTTTTGTTGGATTCGATTTTATCAAAATAGAGTTGCCTCTAGAATATAAATTTGACTTAGTTATTTTTTCTAGTTCTTTTAAATTTTTATTAAATTCTCCCACTACACCCATCAACAAGTCATTGTCATGAAATATTACACTTAAAGAATTATTATCTGAGTAAACAAATTTTAGTGATAAATCG
>CACGKH010000005.1 GCA_902573585.1 uncultured Pelagibacteraceae bacterium | reverse complement strand
AAACCTTATAAAGAAAGACTGAAAAGTGCTAGAAAAAAAACTGGAATGGATTGTGGAATGATGGTTGTTTGTGGTTCAATTAATGGAATAAAAATTACAGCAGTGGCGTCTGATTTTGATTTTTTAGGCGCTTCAATGGCAGCTGCTGAAGGTGAAGCTTTTTTATACGGTATCCAACATGCGATTGAAAATCAAAACCCATTTTTATGCGTAAGTGCAGGCGGTGGAATGAGAATGATGGAAAGTTTAATTTCTTTATCTCAAATGACACGAACTACTCTAGCTATAAATGAGTTAAAAAGAAATAACTTACCTTATTTAGTTTGTATTACAGATCCAACAGCTGGAGGAATTACAGCCTCATATGCAATGTTGGGAGACATTCATATAGCAGAGCCAGGTGCATTAATTGCTTTTGCAGGTGCCAGGGTAATCCAAGGAACTGTCAAAGAGGAGTTACCTGAGGGTTTTCAAAAAAGTGAATATGTTGAAAAGACTGGTTTTGTCGATTTAATAACTGAAAGAAAAGATCTATCTGAAAAAATTGGAACTTTATTATCGATATTGTTAAAGAAAAATTCTGCTATAAGCACTGAAGAAAATGAAACTACAGAAAATACTCAGTCGCTTTCAAAAGTTGCATCCTAAGGAAATAGATCTAAGTTTAGATCGTATAAAAGACCTTTGTAAAAAGTTGGGAAATCCTCAAGATAAAATTAAAGCTATTTCTGTAGTTGGTACAAATGCTAAAAATAGTACAATTAATGGGATCTTTTCTATTTTAAAAGAAGCAAATTTAAAATGTAATGTTTACACAAGTCCACATATTTTAAAAATAAATGAACGATTTATCTTTAATAATAAAGAATTATGTGATGATGAGTTAGCAGATTTATTTGAAGAAATAGAAAGTATCAATGACAATAAACCCATTACATTCTTTGAAATATTAACAGCTTGTTATTTTTATAAAGCCGCTCAGTACCCAGGCAATACCAACCTCATAGAAGCTGGCTTATTTCACCGATTTGATGCAACTAACATTTTAAGAGAAAACCTTGCTAGTGTAGTAACCTCAATTAGCAAAGATCATCTCGATTGGCTCGAAAAAGATGAGCAAACGATTGAAAAAATTGTATTTGAAAAAACATCTTCTCTTTTAAAATCAAATATTATTGTAGCTAAACAAAGCACAAAAGAAACGATGGATTGTATTAAAAAAACTATCTCTCAAAATCAGTCTAATAAAGTTTTTTTTAATGATGACTTTAATTACTCAGTAAATGAAAATGATTTCTTCTATTATGAAGACAAACTAGGTGGATTAAAACTTCCAATGCCTAATATTCTAGGTCAATTTCAGTTAGAAAATATTTCAACTGCAGTTGCAACGTTAAGAACATTAAATCTTGGTATTAAAGATGAACATATTCAAAGAGGAATAACAAAAATATCTAGTTTAGCAAGGCTTCAAGAAATTAAGTCTGGTAAATTAAAAGAATTAGTTAAAAATAATAAATTAATAGTTGATGGAAGTCATAATGAAGATGGTGCTAGAGTATTAAATGAATATCTTCAAACCTTGGATTGTAACAAACATGTTATTATTTCAATGATGGCAAACAAGCAACACGAAAAGTATATTAGTTACTTTAAAGATGTTTCATCTATAACTACCATAGACTTAAAAACTCAACCAAACTCTATTAGAGGTAAGGATTTAAAGGAAAAATTTAAAAGTATGCCTAATGTTCAATATCAACCAAGTATAGAGCAGGCTATCAAATCAATAAAATTAAAAGAAGGTGATCTTTTGCTTATTACAGGATCTTTGTACGGTGCCGCTGAGGTATTAAGTTTAAATTAAATATTTTTTTCTAAAAATTCTTTCATTGTTCCTTCTGGAACTCCACCAACTTTTCTGTCCACCTCAACACCTTTTTTATAGATAATTACAGTTGGCACTCCTCTAATTCCTGCAGCACTACCTGTATTAATTCCACCATCCTCAATGTCTGCATAATAAAAACCTGCTTTATCTTTGTATTCAACTGCTAGCTTATCCATAACAGGTTTAAGTGCTTTACATGGTCCACACCACGCAGCACTAAACTGGATTACTGATACATCTTCATTTTTAATTTTATTATCAAAATCTTCGTCTTTAAAATTTATGAGCATATAGTTGATATAGTTGATTCATTTTTTTTTTCAATGGTCAAAAAAAGCTTTTTAAATTTGGCTTAACTATGCATCTGAATATATTTGCTCTAAATTCATAACATATTCATTAATCCCATCTAAAAATTTTAATTTTTCGTCAACTGTTTTAAATGAAAACATCTTATCTTCATTTTCTCTTATTTCATCACACTCTGAGTAAAAAGCTGAAACTGTCCACCATTTTTCTTTATTGGTACTTAAAATTCTAGAAGCTATCCTTCTTTTTATTTTCTTATGAATGTCTTTTGGTAAAATTTCTGGAGCTTCATTATATATTAAACTATGACCAAAAGTAACCAGCCTATCATCTTTAAATTTATCTAATAAAACAAATCTCTCTTTCCAATCTGAAGAGTGAAACTTTTCAAATAATGGAACATCTTTATTAAATGTATCAAAACCACCAGAATAAATTGTCTCCTCTGGTTCAACATCTTCCTGTGATGCTGTTTCCATTTTTTCTTCTGCTGCTTCTTTTAAAATATTACATATATCTTGAGAAAATTTTTCATTTGATTTCATTAATTCCGCTCTTTTATTTAGCAAATTAATTCCAATTTTTTTATAAGGATCAACTTTCAAACCTAAACTTTTATCTAAAATTATTGGTGCTTTATTAGATTTAATTGTTTTATAAAAACGGGGTGATTTTTTCATTTCTTTTTTCAAGTCATGGTAATTAAGTTTCTGAAGCTCTTCAATATTTGCAGATAAATTCACTACCTGTCCCCACTTATAAATTGGATGCATACATGAATTTGGGTGTAATGGAGCAACTAAAAATAAATAATTCTTACCAAAAAAATTTTCATTAATTGTAAACATTTTTTCTTGTTTAATTAAATTTTCAACAACTACTTTACTTTTAGTTTTTAAGTACTCATGCCACAAATCCTGTTGTTTGTTCTTTAACAGACCTAAGACCTTCACAGTTAACTCTGTATCAAAAAGAGCTCCATGGGCACCCGAAGAATCAAAACCGTTAAGTCTGGCTAACGACTCCAATTTCATAGATTTATTTCCTTTAGGATTGAGTTCAGTTTTTAAAACATCTTCATCAATAGCAAATGCTGCTTTGATCATGTTTAACGCATCATGCCTTGAATTACCCTCTGTATTTATCAAATATGGCTTTCTTAATGATTTAAAAAATTCTCGCCTAAGAATTTCATCGTCAAACCCGACTGAACTGAAACCCATAAATGTTGCGGGCGACCATTCACGAAATTTTTTTTCAACTTGAGCAATCATTTGGTAATGGCTTAAATTCCCTTTAGTGATCAAATCAACGTTAGACTTATTTATACACAAGGCAGTTGCCGATGGAACTCGATCTTGTGGCATTCTACATCTGGCTGTAAATCTTTCTTTTTCATTAAAGTTTTCATCTAACAAGATTGCTCCAATCTCAATCATAGTGGCCCAATCAAGTTGGGCCGAGTCTGTCTCAATATCCCAAACTACATAATTCAATTTGCCATCCTTTGTGAAAAAAATTGTTCAACTTTTTCTAAAAATTTGTTTTGATAATCTACTAATCTATCAGCTTCAACTATAAATCTTTGAAAAATATTGTCCTTGGTACATAAAAGGATTACCACTTGAGTAATATTTGATCCATGAACTTTATTGTGGGCTAATGAATATGCCGCACATTGTAAATAATAATCATCAATCCACTCTTCTTTTTTTGGTTTGTTGCTTTGTTTAAAATCTATAATGGTTTCTTTATTTTCATAAATGCCAATACAGTCTGCAGCACCTGCATATTTTCCTGGATAATATAAAGTTGCTTCACATCCCCAGATTTCGCTTAATTTATTTCTAAGTCCGTTTTCTATAATTTGATCAGCCATCATTTTTTCACGAGTATTATCTCCAAGTAAATCCATATTTAATTTTCCAAGCAAAAATTTTTCTAAATAATCGTGCATAGAACTTCCACGACTGGTTGCCTCTCTTGAAATAATTTCAGCTTGTTTGTGACCTACTCTATTTTTCCATTCAGCTAGTTTTGCTTTTTTTTCTTCAGATTCTGTTGCTTTTAAAATTGTGGTTACAGAAGGAAGATTTTCTTCATTAACTGAATAATGTCTTGAACCTTGTACGATTGATCTTGTAGATTTAGGATAAATAAATTTATTATTCCACTGCATGTGATTTCTTATAATCGGTATTATTGGAAAAAAGAAATTAATTTTTAAGCTGTTTATTTCTTTCAACAAATTTTTCTACATTTTCTGTTTGAACAGCTTTCTCAACCTGCTCGGGATCTTTTATATTTTCTAGAGTTCTGCTAATTGATCTTGCATCAGTCCCAAACTTATCTACCACACTCATAGCTTCTTCCAATTTTTTTCTAAGAGTAATAATGTTGTCAAAATGTTTTCCAAATCTTGTAGTTATATTTTTAAGATGATTATAGATTTCTGTAGCTCCTTTTTGAACTTTTAATGATTGAAAACCCATGTGTAAGGATTGTAAATAAGCCGAAAGAGTATTCGGGCCACAAATTACTATTTTATATTTCTTCATTAATTCTTGAACTAATAATTCTTTAGTGCTTGGATCTTGATATTCAGTTAATTCTTTATAAAGACTTTCTGTTGGTGCATATACAATTGCAAAATCAGTTGTCTTAGGTGGAACGATATATTTTTCCATTACACTTTTAGCTTTGGCTTTAAATGCACTAGCTAATTTTGTTCTAGCGTCAGCAACTGCTTTTTTATCATCTGCATCATAAGCAGATGTTATTGCTTTAAATTTTTCAACAGGAAAATGAGAGTCTACTGGAACTAAGACATCTCCTTGAAGTTTAATCGCAAATTCTACATTTTCACTTGTGTCCTCTTTCATCTTAACATTTGTCATAAATTGAGATGCAGGTAATAAATCTTTGATCAAAGCATCCAAAGAATACTCTGCAAGAGTTCCATATTTTTTTACACCTGCTAGAATTTTGGTGATTCCCTCTTGGCTTTGATTTAATAATTGTACTTGTTGATTAAAATTTCCAACTTTTTCATCTACCTTTGTTAAAGCTTCAGTCATATCTTTAGTCACACCAGTTGAAAGTGCATTAAACGAGGTCGACATTGATCCTAGAGATGTATTGATTGTAGTATTTAAACTATCTTTTAGTCGAACTATTTCAGCATTTAAATTTGCTATTTCCTCAGACTCTTTGCCATCACTCTTTGGTTTAGATCTAATATTTAAATACAAAATTGCTATGGTTACTAATAGCAATAAAATTAATATAGTTAATAAAGTTATGTCCATGATTCGTAAGTTGTATTATAAAGGTTTTTTATGGAATTATATCTAATTTTGAAAATTTTATTTTTGATAGGAACTTTGGTGGCTCTTTATGCAATATTCAGAAATTTAGATATTATCAAAATAATCTTTATTTATTTTAAGGAAAAATTATTTAGAAAGTAGTTTAACTAATTTGTTCAGTCCTTTTTTTTTTGAATTTTTCTTTGATGTAAAAATACATGCTTGAGACTTAAGAATTTCACCATCTTTTAAAACTCTTAAATTATTAGCTTTTAATGTTTCGCCTGTAGAACTAATATCAGTAATCAATTCTGCTGATCCTGTAAAAGGATATGCTTCCGTTGCTCCAAGACTTTCAACTAATCTAAATTGAGTGACGCCCTTTGAAAATAAAAATTCTCTAGTTAAATTCGGATATTTAGTGGCTACCCTCAATCTTTTTTTTTTTTTATCTCTAAATTCAAATGCAATTTCTTCAAGATCAGCTATTGTTTGAACATCAATCCACGGGTCAGGAATAGCAACTACTAAATTAGCTTTTCCAAAGTTATATTTTTTAACAACATTTATCTTTTTTTGATTATTAATTTCACTTTCTTTAAATAGGTCAAAACCTGAAAAACCTATATCTAAAGAATTATCACCTAGTCTCTCTAAAATTTCTCTCGCGTGTAAATATAAAATTTTGATGTTTTTTTTGTTTTTAATTGCATTAATTAAATCTCTTTCTCCTCTTTCTGAAATAAGATTCAATTTTTTCTTTTTAAAAATCTTCAAAACATCTTTTCTTAATCTACCTTTACTTGGAATTCCTATGTTTATTATATTATCCATAATTAATAATTTAAGTTAAGGGCAGCTCCTACTGCTGATACTTGTGTTTCAGAACCTAGGTCAGAGATTAATTGATCGTATCTGCCTCCATTAATGATATTCTTATTTTTATTATTAGATTTAATATCAATTTTAAAAACCATTCCTGTGTAATATTCAAGTTGTCTACCAAAGGAAGTTGAAAAAATTACATTTAATTTTAAAACTCTATTGTTTGATATTGGAAAATATTTTTGATCTACCACCAAATTAATTTGGTATTTTTTAAAAAATTTATTAAGTTCTTTGGCAGCTTTGTTTATTGGACACTTAATTTTTAAAAACTCTTTAATAATTTTTGATACATTTTTCCCTTTACTTGTGCGTCGCGGATCTTTAATTTTATTATCAAATCTACTTAAAATTTCTTCTATAGATCTACCAGCTATGATTAATGATTTATCCTCCTTAAGCATTTTCATATAACGTTTCTTATCAATTTCAACTATAGTTGGGTCTACATCTGAATTTGTCTCTAATCTTTTTAATAAATCGTTAAAATAATCTTCTCTCCAAAAGTGTCTATATAGTCTTAACTTCCATCTTTTTGGAATATCTAATTTTGATATTAAAAGATTGAAAATTTCTACATTTCCAAGTGTTAATTTTCCTGAAGAATATTTAATTTTTTTTAAAGAATTTAAAGATGTATTTATTATTTCTTTATCATCAATTTTTTCATTTTTTGAACCAATAATTTCAAATCCTATTTGATCTCTAATAATAGAATCTTTTTTATTTTGGGATTTTCTATAGGCCTGACCGTTATAAAATATTTTTTCCTTTCCTTTGAAATTATTTTCTAAATATCTGAGACACGAGACTATTGTTAAATCAGGACGTAAACAAAGCTCATTTCCATTTTGATCAGTAAATGAAAAGATAAATTTTCTAAAATTCTCACCTGATCTTTGTACAATATGATTTGTCTCAATCACAGAAGGTAATTGAATATATTTAAATCCTTTAGACTTTACAGATCTAAGGATTATTTCAGATAAGTTTTTTGATTTCATTTATCAAATTCGCTTTTGGAATTGTTTGACTGTTTTCACCCTTAATACCTTTAAGATTTTTAATAGTTACACTATTATCTTTAAATTCATTTTCTCCGCAAATGATCGCAACTTGTAATTCACGTTTATTTGCTAGTTCAAGCTGCTTTCCTAGATTTTTTTTGGCACTTAAAAATACCTCGGCATTTATATTATTTTCTCTTAATAAATCGACGATCTCATAATAATTCTTCAAAAATTTTTGATCCATTACACAAACTAAAACTGGTTTTTGATCCTCTACTTTAATTTGATCTAGTTGCATTAATGCAAATAGTAATCGATCAACTCCAAAACTAATTCCTGTTCCCGGAACATCAACGCCTCTAAATCTTGAAATAAGTTTGGCATATGAGCCTCCTGAACAGATGCTACCTAAATCAATTTCCTTACCTTTATTGTTGGTGACTTTAAAATTTAAGTTAGTCTCAACAATAAAATCTGAATAATAAGCAAGTCCCCTAACTATAGTAAAATTTGTTTTAACTTGTTTTAAATTTGATCCATATCCAAGAATTTCAAATACATCTTCTAATTCTTTTACTCCTTCTTGAGATATAGAGTTTTTTAAAAATTCTTTTAATTTTTTTAAATCTTTTATTTTTAAAAAATTTAATATTTGTGCTGCTTGATCATCTGATAACTCAGCTCCTTTAGTTATGGCACCACTTTCATCTTTTCTTTCTTTTTTGAGTAAATCTTCAACTCCTTTTAGGCCAAATCCAGGTTTATCGAGTTTATCTATAGCTCTAATGACTTTAGTTTGTTTTTCTTCGGGAATTTTTAATTCATTAATTAGCCCTTGGACTATTTTTCTATTGCTTACATTGATGGTAAATTGATCTTTGTTTAATCCACAATCTGATAATGTGCTTGATATTAAATTACAAAGCTCTGCATTTGCTTGGGCAGGATTAACATTTCCAACAATATCAAAATCTGCTTGCATAAATTCTCTATATCGACCGTTTCCTGCTTTTTCGTTTCTAAATACATTTTGAATTTGATATCGCCTAAAGATTGATGGAAGTTCTTGGTTATTTTGAGCATAAAATCTTGAAAGTGGGCTTGAAAGGTCATAACGAAGAGTTATGTTTTTGTCTCCATCTTTAAATGAAAATACATCAGACATAGGATTAGTCTCATCTTCTGCCAAAAAAGATCCAATATTTTCTGCGATTTCAAACGAAGGAGTTTCAAGAGCTTCTGCTCCAAATTTTACAAAATTTTTCTCAATAGCTTTTAAAAGCTTTTTTTTAAGAAGAACTTTTTTTCCCCAACGATCTTCAAATCCTGAAGGTAATCCAGGAACTAATTTATTTTCTTTATTCATTTTTTTGGTACCCGGGCTGAGAATCGAACTCAAACTTAAAGTTCCACAAACTTTCGTGCTAACCGTTACACCACCCAGGCATTCCTTGTTTTTATATTATTTTTATGCTGATTAAAATTATTTTATAAATAAATAGCCTACAGGCTATGGAAGTGGACTCTGTGAGTGCTTTTTGAAGTCACTCTATATGTAATATTTATAATCATGATCAGTCTTTTAGACAAAAAATAAGATTATTCAACCCCTAAAAGAAAAGGACGTTTGTCTATTTACATGAAAAACGTCCTTTTAAAATTTTAGATTAATCTATTTTTTTTAAATTTACTGCTGAGGGGCCTTTTGGGCCATCTTCAAGCGTAAATTCTAATTTATCACCTTCATTTAAATATCTCATGCCTGCAGCTTTAACTGCACTTGCATGCACAAAAGCATCTTTTTCCTTATCTTCTCTTTCAATAAAGCCAAAGCCTTTTTTTCCGTTAAACCATTTAACAGTTCCTTTTAATATACTCATCTTTTTTCTTAGTCCTTTATGTTATTTATTATTATTAGAAGTTAATTTCTTTTAAGTGAATTTCAAGATATTTTGATAGTGGTGCCTCGGGAAGGATTCGCACCTCCGACACAAGCCTTTTCAGGGCTCTGCTCTACTCCTGAGCTACCGAGGCAAGATTTAACCTCTAAAGATTATTCTGCCTTTAGTAAGGTCATAAGGTGTCATCTCAACTGTAACATTATCACCTTGTAATACTCTAATTCTGTTTTTTCTTAACTTACCCGCAGTATGAGCTGTAACAACATGACCATTTTCTAATTTTACTCTAAACATTGCGTTTGGTAACAAATCAGTAACTTTACCTTTAAATTCAAGTAAGTCTTGTTTTGACAAATTTATTTTCTCCTAATTCTTTTTTTTACAGATTGAGCATGTCCTGCTAAACCTTCATAATTTGCAAGAGTTATAACTGATGGTCCAAGACTTTCAATACCCTTTTTTGATAAGTTTATGTAAGAAATTCTTTTATAAAATTCGTTAACACTTATACCACTTGAATATTTAGCTGAACCGTTAGTAGGTAATACATGGTTTGACCCGATATTATAATCTGTCATAGCCATTACAGCATATTTACCTAAACAAATTGACCCTGCGTTTTTAATCTTTGAAACAAATGACTTATAATTTTTAACGTTGAGCTCTAAGTGTTCTGGTGCAATTTTATTCACAACTTCAATTATTTTTTTTTCCAAACTTATATGCATCAAAATACCATTATTCATTAAACTTTTTTGAGCAACAGACTCTCTTGGAATCTTTTTAAGTTGTTTAAAAATTTCAATTTTTACTTTTTCTAATAATCTTATATCTTTTGAGATTAGTATGCACTGAGCAAGATTATCGTGTTCAGCCTGACCAATTAAATCGCTAGCCACCCACTCAGGATTTGAAAGTTTATCGCATACAATTACGATCTCTGATGGACCTGCTGTCATTCCTTCTATTCCAACGTCCCCAAAAACTTCTTTTTTTGCAGCTGCAACATAAACATTACCTGGGCCAACAATTTTATTAACTTTTTTAATTTTTTTGGTTCCATAAGCTACAGCAGCAATTGCTGATGGACCGCCAATGGAATAAATTTCTTTTATTTTACATTTCTTTGCGGCGTATAATACAGCAGGATTTTGTTTTCCTTTGTAGCCTGGATTAATCATAACTATCCTTTTAACACCTGCAACTATAGCAGGTATAGCATTCATCAAAACACTTGATGGATAAGACGCTGTTGAACCGGGAACATAGATTGCTACTGACTCTAAAGGTAAATATTTGTACTCAAGTTTATTTTTAAATTTATCTATATAAGAAATATTTTTAAATTTCTGAAGCGAGTGAAATTTATAAATTCTATTATAAGCTATATCAATCGCCTTCTTAACTTTTGGATTTAAAGATTTTATAGAATCGGAAATTTTTTTTATACTTGGGAAAATAATTTTATTCTTATTAAATCTTTTTTCATATTTTAACAAAGATTTATCCCCATTTTTTTTTACATCTTTGATGATATTTGTTACTGAAATTGAATTAGATTGAATTTTATTTTTTCTTTTTAAAAGTAAAATATCTAAGGATTTATCAAAATTCTTACTTTTGCTAATTAATATCTTCATAATTTTTTAATTTCACTTTGATCTTCTAGTCTTACTTCAATTGTTTCTGTAGTCAAAGCAATGTGAGCATTGTTATTAAAAATAAGATTTATTTCATAATCATCATTATTTTTCAAATAATCAATACCTATTAATTCTAAAACTGTTTCTTGGTTTGATTGGTTAATATTTTTTGATCGCACTTTATCAACAAAGTCAAATCTACATATACTGTTAATTTTTGTATGTTCTTGATTGCTCTCAATTTTAGTTCTTTCAATTGATATTAAAAAAACTTTGTTAGATGCTAAATATTTAATGTCTGCAACTTTGACCTTAGCACCTGAGCTACAGGCTGAAATCATTTGTAATCCTTCTTGATCACTTGCAATTATTTTTGCTAAATACTTATTCATTATTTAAGTCTTTTAATTTTTACACCAATTTTTCTTAACTTTTTTTCTATATTCTCATAACCTCTATCTAAATGATAAACTCTATTAATAGTAGATTTTCCTCTTGAAACCATCGCGGCTAATACAAGGGCTACGCTAGCTCTTAAATCACTAGACATTAATTCAGCTCCAATTAATTTTGTATTTCCTTGAATTGTGGCTTTGTTATTTATAATTTTTATTTTTGCACCAAGTCTTTGGAGCTCGCTTGCATGAAGAAATCTATTTTCAAAAATATTTTCAGTGATTGAACTTTCACCATTTGCCTTACACATTAATACCATTAATTGTGATTGCATATCTGTTGCTATACCGGGCCATTCCTTTGTTTTTATATTCTTAATTGGTTTAATTACCTTTGGTCCTTTAATGAAAATTTTATTCTCAAAAACTCTAATTTTGGCACCTGCTTTTTTTAATATATTTAACTCAGTTTTTATATTTTTTGGGTTTAAATTTTGTATCTCCAAATCACCTTGTGCAATTGTGGCTGCTACACAAAAAGTTCCCGTTTCTATTCTGTCTGCCATAACAGAATAATCAGTTTCATTTAATGAATTAACTCCTGTTATTAAACATGTTCTGCCTTTCCATGTAATTTTTGCTCCTGCACAATTTAGAAAATTTGTAAGATCTTTTATTTCAGGTTCAATCGCACAATTTTTTATAATAGTTTTACCTCTAGCCAAACAAGCAGCAATAATTGTATTTTCTGTCGCCCCAACACTAATCTTTGAAAATTTTATTGTTGTTCCTAATAATCTACCATTTGATTTAGCATGAATATATCCTTTCTTAATTTGATATTTCATCCCTAATTTTTTTAATGCTGATAAGTGGTAATTTACTGGTCGTAATCCAATATTGCAGCCACCAGGATATGATGTAGTAGATTTATGAAATTTTGAAATTAAAGGTCCCAATACTAGAATTGAGGCTCTCATTGTTTTAACAAGGGAATAACTTGCAAAAGTTTTCAATTTTTTTTTATTTTGAATTCGTGCTGTCTTTCTGTCTTTAGATAAAGTTATTTTAGAACCAAGAGATTTTAATAAATTTAACATAGTATTAATATCTCTTACTCTTGGTAAATTTTTTAAGGTTACGGGTTTTTCAAATAAAAGTGTGGCTGCTAATAAAACAAGAGCACTATTTTTTGCTCCTGAAATTTTAACTTTGCCTTTGATTTTGCAAGGGCCCTCAATCAAAAATTTATCCATAAATTATTTGAATTTTGCTAAAGTAATACCTGTTTGCCCTTGATACTTTCCGTCTCTGTCTGCATAAGAAACTTCTGGTTGTTCACCTTGAAAAAATAGAATTTGAGCAGCTCCGCTGTTTGCATATAATCTAATTTGATTACTTGTATGATTTGAAAATTCTAAGACAAGATTGCCACTCCAGCCAGCCTCTAATACAGTTGGTGGGGTTCCTAAGCCACACCTTGCATAAGAAGATTTGGCTGTTACTAGACCTGTCACGTTTCTTGGCATTTTAAAATATTCTAAACTACTTGCTAAAGCGAAAGAGTTTGGTGGAATTAAAATTGAATCTTCACCTTTTACTGTAATAAAATTGTCTTCACTAAAGTTTTTTGGATCAGCAGTAGCACCCTTTATATTTGTAAATATTTTAAATTCTGAACCACATCTTAAATCATACCCAAAGGAATTTAGTCCATGACTTATACCCTTGGCAACACTTTCATTTACAAAAGGAGTAATCATTTCTTGTTCTACAGCTAATTGTTTAATTTGCTTATCGTTTAATATCATTTTTCTTTTTATTTTTTTTTTGGAATACTTTTCTTTTTTTTAAGTTTTTCTTAAGCGCTAAACTTAAACGCTCATTTTTATCTTTGTTATTCATTCCTTATCTGGATTTGTAAGAAAATCTAAAGTTATTGGCTTTGATGTATCTAAAGTTTTTTCCTTATGATCATCTTTTTTATCACCTTCCTTTGCTAATCTTTTAGCTTTTTTTTCAGCAAGTTTTTTCTCTCTTTTTGCTTGCTTTTCCATAAGCTTAGCACTTTTTGTAGATTTATAATCGTAATGAATGCCCATAAAAATTCCTTAGGTAGATATAAATCATATTACCCAAAAAATTAAGGCAATAATTTGAAAAAAATGCTTTATTATCAGTAAAATATGATTTGTGATATTTGCTTTTGTAGTTAAATGGTATAACAATTCCTTGGTAAGGAATAGTTCCCTGGTCAGTACAGGGTGAAAGCACCACAATTATTTATTGTAAAATATTTTTCTAGCAAAAATAGTAATTATTAACAAAATTAAAAATATAATTAAAGGAGTATAAATGCTAGAATTAGTTATAACATCGAAAATACTAGGTGCCTCTAAGTTCTCATCTATTATTTTCTCTAAATTGCTTGCTATCGATGTAACTATAAATAGTTGAGGAATCATCCCTAAAAAAGTTGCAACAAAAAAATTAATTATTTTTACATTGAATATACAAGGTAAAACATTAGAAATAGCAAATGGTATACCACCTACTAATCTATAAATTAATAAATATAAAAATTCAGATTTTTTAAATTTAATTTCTAAATTAGCAAACTTATTCAAAAATTTATTTTTAATTAAATCCTTTAAAAAAAAATTTGCAAAAACATAAAGCATTGTTGCTCCAATCGTCATCCCTATAATTAAAAGAAAAGTTCCTAGCCAATTACCAAACATAAATCCCCCAAATAAAACTATTGGGCTACCAAATCCACCAGCTAAAGTCCAAATTATACAAAATAAAACAAATAGTCCTGCAAGCAACAATATGTTCGATTGTTTTAACTCAAAAAAATAGTCTCTATTATTTTTTATAAATTCATAACTCGTAATTTCTTGAAAGGTATATTTTGAAAAGAAAAAGTATAAAAATAAGCAAACAGCAATAAGATAAAATATACCTATAAAAATTTTAATTTTTTTAGATTTTTCCATTGATTCCAATATTATTAATAAAATCTTCTATTTGCTATTTATATATTTAATTACTATAAAGAGCGCAATTTTATTAAATAATAAGTAAAACAGTATTATGAAAAGAACTTTTCAACCTAAATTTGGCCGTCGAAAAAAAAAACACGGGTTTCGTTCAAAAATGAAAACTAAAGGCGGTAGAAAATTATTAAAAAGAAGAAGAGCTAGGGGCAGAAAAAATTTAACAGTTTCCTCTGCTATGAAAAAGAAAAGAAAATAAATTCATTCAATGAAAAGCAAAATACTTGCTCTTTCTAAAAATGAGGAATTTAAAAAACTTTTAAAAGACAAAAAAGTATCCAACAAGTATGTCACAATTTTTTTTGGACAACTAAATAATAAGAAAAAACAAAGATTAAATATTAGCTTTGTAACCAAAAAGAAACTAGGGAATGCTGTTAAAAGAAACAAAATTAAAAGAAGACTTAGAAATATTATGAATGACGCAGTTAAAAAAATATCGATAAAATTTGATTATTCATATCTTGTTATTGCCAAGCCAACCATGTTAAGTAATGAGTTTAAAGATATAAAAGAAACTATATTTCAAGAATTTAAAAAAATTAGATAATGAAATTTTTAACATTTATTTTAATCAAATTAATAAAAGGCTATAGATTTTTATTAAGTCCTATTCTTGGTCATTCTTGCAGATATCTTCCAACCTGCTCTGAATATAGTATTGAAGCTTTAAAAGAATTTGGTTTAGTTAAAGGAATTTACATAAGTATAAAAAGAATATTATCCTGCCATCCTTGGGGGAAGGGGGGATTTGATCCTGTGAAAAAAGAAATGAGGGTTAAAAAAAATGGACTCTAAGAATGTAATAGCTGCTATAGCTTTATCTTCAGCAGTGATAGTTTTATACTCTCTATTTTTTGTACCTGAACAATCTACAACAAAAAAAAATTTAGCAGAAAAAAATAAAATTGAACAAAACACTGATACTCCAAGTTTGGAACAAAAAGAAATTTTAATACAAATCTCAAGGGAAGAAGCTTTAAAAAAAACAGAAAGAGTAGAATTTGAGAATCAAAGTGTAATTGGATCAATATCCTTAAAAGGAGCTGCTATTGATGATTTAACTTTTAAAAATTACAAAGTCAGTCTTGAGGATAACGAAAGAGTTACTTTATTAGGTCCAAGAAATATTAAAGAAGGATATTTAATAGAAAGTGGATTTGTTACTTCTGACAAAAATATTGATGTTCCTGACTCTAATTCAGTTTGGTCAGTAGTAGGTAATAAAAAATTAACTGAGAATTCTCCAGTTAAATTATCATGGAGCAACAATCAAGGAATATTATTTGAAAAAGAAATTTCATTAGATGATAAATTTTTATTTACTGTAAAACAGAAGGTTGTTAATTCTACAAAAAATAAATACGACTTTTACTCTTACGGTCAAATAATAAGAAATAAAATTCCAGAGGGTCTTTCTAATTTTTACATTCTTCATGAAGGTCCGATCGCTACTTTAGATGATGAACTTATTGAGGAAGATTATGATGATATTCAAGAGAAAAAGTTTTCAAGAATTGCTCAAAAGGGATGGCTTGGAGTTGGTGATAAATATTATGTTGCATCTATAATTCCTCCAAAAAACACAGAGTTTAAAACAACGTTTGATTATAAAAATAAATTTAGAGCAAATTTTATAACGACTAAACCACAAGAGCTTAATAAAAATAGCACGATAGAAGACGAACTACAGATAATTGTTGCTGCAAAGAGAGTTGATGTAATTGATGGTTACTCTGAGTCCTTACAAATTGATAAATTTGATTTAGTAATTGATTGGGGTTTTTTATATTTTATAACTAAACCTCTATTTTTTGGAATTGATTATTTCTTTAAACTTCTAGGTAATTACGGTTTAGCTATTATAGCTATTACAATTTGTATTCGATTAGCTTTTTTTCCACTGGCTAATTTTTCATTTAGAAGTATGGCTAAAATGAAAGCTCTTCAACCAGAAATGGTCAGACTTAAAGAGCTTCATAAAGATGATAAAATGAAATTACAGCAAGAGATGATGGCCCTTTACAAAAAAGAAAAAGTAAATCCTATGTCTGGTTGTTTGCCAATACTAGTGCAGATTCCTGTTTTTTTTGCTTTATATAAAGTTTTGTTTGTGACGATTGAAATGAGACAAATGCCATTTTATGGATGGATTAAAGATTTGTCTGAGAGAGACCCCACAAGTATTTTTAACTTATTTGGTTTGTTACCTTATGATGTCCCTTCATTCCTAGTTATAGGGGCATGGCCAGTAGCAATGGGGGTTTCTATGTGGGTTCAACAAAAACTAAACCCAGCACCTACGGATGCTATGCAAGCAAAAATATTTATGTTTTTTCCTCTTTTCTTAACAGTAATACTTGCACCATTCCCTAGCGGACTAGTAATTTATTGGACTATAAATAATATTTTAACTATGGCTCAACAAGTATTTATAATGAAGCGAACAACAGTTAAAACTGTAACTTAATGCTCAAGATTACCGAGGAAGAAATTAAGAAAATTCTGCCACCAAATGGTCCATCATATGAAGAGGTAAAAAAATATCTTGATAAGTATAACGATGAATACATAGTTGTTAAATGTGGGGGAAGTGTTTTAGTGAACAAAAACTTATTTAATAATTTTATTAATGATATTTCGATTCTGATTAAATTAGGTTTTATTCCAATTGTAATTCATGGTGGTGGAAAAAGAATTTCTAATAAATTGAATGAAAATGGAATAAAAAGTGATTTTATTAACGGATTAAGAGTTACTGATAAAAAATCCATAAGTATTGTTGAGGAAGTTTTAAATAATTTTAATAAAGAAATTGCAGAATCATTAAAAAAAAATAAATGTGATAGTCAGAGTATTACTAATAAACAAAACAATATTCTAATGGTTAAACAAGAAAAAAAGGAACTTGGTTTTGTCGGTACCCCTACAGAAATAAATTTGTCAATTATTGAACAGATTGTTGATGAAAAAAAAGTTCCTGTGATAGCTCCATTAGGATTAGATAAAAATAATCAAGTGTACAATGTAAACGCCGACACAGCTGCAGGCGCTATTGCTAAAAAACTCAACGCTAGAAGACTGATTATTATGAGTGATGTTCAAGGTGTATTGGATGACAAAAAAAATTTAATAACTGAAATCAACACTGAAAAAGTGAATGTTTTGATTAAAAAAGAAATTATAAACGGTGGAATGATACCTAAAATAAAAAACTGCCTAGATGTTGCAAAAAATGGTGTTAAGGGAGTTTGTATAATAGATGGACGCATAAAGCACTCAATTTTATTTGAATTACTTTCTAATGCTGGATCTGGAACCTTAATTCGAGAATAAATGAAAGAATTAACAGAAATAAAATATTGGATATTTGATCTCGATAACACTCTTTATAGTGGACAAACTAAAGTTTTCTCAGAAGTAGATAAGAAAATGTCGTCATTCATTTCAGAAAAATTTAATGTCGATCTAATTGAGGCAAAAAGAATTCAAAAAGAATATTTTTATGAATACGGAACAACATTATCAGGATTAATGAAAAAGAAAAATGTTGACCCTAATGAATTTTTAAAATTTGTTCATGATATTGATATTTCTTGGCTGCCGAAGGATAAGCTTTTAAGAGAAGAACTAATTAAGATTAAAGAAAAAAAATACATTTTTTCTAATGGCTCTCATGAACATATTAAAAATGTTACTAATCAGCTGGGTATTGATGATTTGTTTGACGGAGCATTTGATATAACCGATGGAAATTTTGTACCAAAACCTCATTTAGATCCTTACAAAAAACTTATAGAAAAATTTAAATTAGAACCAAAACAATCTATTTTAATTGAAGATATTGCTCACAATCTTGAGCAGGCTAAAAATTTAGGAATGAAAACTTGTTGGCTTGAAAATGATGAGGCTTTTGCAAAAAAAGATGCTAACAAACCATACATTGATTATAAGATTAATAACTTGCCTTCTTTTCTTCAAAAAATTAATATATTAAGAAACAAATAAATCAAAAAATTATGAGTAATTTAGAAAGTATTATTAATGAAGCTTGGAAAAATAAAGATCAAGTAAATCAAAATTCTGATCAAACACTTAAAGATGCAATAGATCAAGTAATTGCTGATTTAGATAGTGGTAAATCAAGAGTTGCCGAAAAAATTGATGGTGAATGGATAACACAACAGTATTTAAAAAAAGCAATTATGTTAAGTTTTAGAATTTATCCAATGGAAAATTTGAACGGACCTTATAGTAGTTGGTATGACAAGTCTCATTTATTAAAAGGTAAAACTGCTGGATGGTCTAAAGAAGATCACGAAAAAGCTGGTTTCAGAATGGTTCCAAACTCACCTGTAAGAAAAGGTTCTTTCGTTGGGAAAAATGCTGTTCTAATGCCATGCTACGTAAATATAGGTGCGTATATTGATGAAGGAACAATGATAGATACTTTTGCTAGAGCAGGCAGTTGTTGTCAGATAGGAAAAAATTGTCATATCTCTGCAGGAAGTGGTGTTGGTGGTGTTTTAGAGCCTGCGCAAGCACTTCCAACAATTATAGAAGATAATGTTTTTTTAGGAGCAATGTCGGAAGTAGTAGAGGGAGTAATAGTAGGTGAAGGTTCAGTTTTAAGTATGGGTATGTATATCGGCCAATCAACTAAAATTGTAGACCGAAAAACTGGTGAAATAACATATGGTAAAATTCCACCATATTCTGTTGTAGTTCCTGGTTCGCTTCCAGACAAAAATAACTCATCCTTACCATCTTTATATTGTGCAGTAATAATTAAACAAGTTGATGAAAAGACAAGATCAAAAACTTCTGTTAACGATCTTTTGAGAGAATAAAGCTAATGACAATTTTAAATGAAGTAAAATTAGCTAAGGAGCTAATTAAATTTCCATCTATAACTCCAATTGACGCTGGTGTTATGAGGTTTTTAGAAAAAAAACTTAAAAAATTAGGCTTTAAAACAAACATAATTATATTTAAAGAAAAAAATTTTAAACCTGTTAAAAATCTATATGCGAGAATAGGAAATAAAAGTCCAAATTTTTGTTATGCAGGTCATTTGGACGTTGTTCCTCCGGGCAATCTAAATGATTGGACCATTAATCCTTTTAAACCGTCTATTAAAAAAGGTCATTTAATCGGTAGAGGTGCTAATGATATGAAAAGTTCTATTGCCGCTTTTGTTTCAGCTGTAAGTAGTTTTTTAATCAAAAATAGTAATTTTAATGGATCAATTAGCTTTTTAATTACAGGTGATGAAGAAGGTGATGCAATTAATGGAACAAAAAAAGTTGTCAATTATCTTAAAAAGAAAAAAGAAAAAATTAATTTTTGTCTAGTTGGAGAACCGACAAATCCAAATAAATTAGGTGAAATGATTAAAATAGGTAGAAGAGGTAGCTTAACTGGAAAACTTATCATAAACGGTATTCAGGGACATGTTGCTTATCCTCAAAGAGCAAATAATCCTTCAACAACCATTGTTAATATTTTAAATGAAATAAAAAATATTAAATTTGATAAAGGAACAAAAAATTTCCAACCAACAAACTTAGAAATAACAAGAATAAATATAGATAATAGTGCTGACAATGTGATTCCAGCAACGGCTGAAGCTACTTTTAATATTAGATTCAACAATAAACATACTTCGGGCTCTATTAAAAAAAAACTAAATAAAATTTTTCAAAGAATAAGTAAAAAGAATAAATCAAAATTCAAAATAGAATACAGGGTTTCAGGAGAGGCTTTTTTAACAAAACCTAACAACACTACTTTAATGATAAAAAATATCATAAAAAAAATTACAAAAATAACACCAAAATTTTCTACAACTGGAGGAACTTCTGATGCTAGATTTATAAGAAATATATCTCCATGTTTAGAATTCGGACTAGTAGGAAAAACTATGCATAAAATTGATGAGGCTGTATCTTTGAAAGATTTAAAGAATTTAAAAAAGATTTACCAGAATATTTTACAAGATTATTTTAAGTGAAAACTGGACTAATAACTTCTGAAACTTTTCAAAATCATGATACGGGACCTGGTCACCCAGAGCAAATAGCCAGAGTATCTGTAATTATTGAAAACTTTAAAAAATTGAACAACAAAAATATTATATGGAAAAAACCATCAATAATTTCAGAAGATATCATCAAAGACGCTCATGATATTGATTATATAAATTTAGTAAAAAATTCTTTTCCAAGAAAAGGTTTTTCATCACTTGATGGAGATACTATTATCTCACCAGGAAGTAAGGAAGCAACATTTGATGCAGCAGGATCAATTATTTCAGCTATAGATGGAGTGCAAAATAAAGAATTTAAAAATGCCTTTTGTTCAGTACGCCCACCAGGTCATCATTGTAATCAAAACAAAGCTGCAGGCTTCTGCATTTTGAATAATATTGCGATTGGTGCTAAATATTTATTAAATAGATATAATTATAGCAAAGTTGCTATCATAGATTTTGATGTTCACCATGGTAATGGAACCCAAGATATTTTTTATGAAAATGAAAATGTTTTATTTATATCAACACATCAATACCCCTATTATCCAGGAACAGGTTCTGAGAAAGAAAAAGGGAAATTTAATAATATTTTTAATATACCCCTACCTGCTGGCACAAATTCAGAGGAATACTTAAATGCTTTTGAATTTGCATTAAAAAGATTAAAAAAATTTAAGCCCGAATTTATCCTTATTAGTGCAGGATTTGATGGTCACATTCTAGATCCTCTTGCACAGCTAAAACTTGAAACTGAAGATTTTTACAATATTACGAAAAGAATATTAGAAACTTCTAAAAAATTTTGTAATGGTAAAGTTGTTTCAATCCTTGAGGGTGGATATGATCTCCAAGCACTTAGAGATAGTTCCAAAAGACATGTTGATGCATTAATAGAATTCAATTGAAAAATATCTAATCCACTATAAACAAACTGCATGAAATTATACAGAATTAAAAGATCAAAAATTGATAATAAAGGCAGAGGTCTTTATGCGGCTAAAGACATAAAAAAAGGAACAAAAATTTTAGATTACAAAGGGAAAATTATTACCAACAAACAAGTAGATGAGTCTGACAAATATGACAATGGTAAACCAATATATCTATTCACCTTGAACAAAAGATACACTTTAGATGGTGATTTTTCATGGAATACAGCAGGATTAATAAATCACAGTTGCAATCCAAATTCACAATATGATGGTAAAGGTTTAAAAATATGGATTACAGCTATTAAAGATATTAAAAGAGGTGAAGAATTTACCTGTGATTATGGTTTTGGTTATGACGAAGACTACAGACAGTTTCCATGTAAATGTGGTGCTAAGAATTGTTGTGGATTTATAGTAAGGGAAGAGTCTAGGTGGCGAATAAATAAAAAATTTGCAATGAGTAACAAAAAAAAATTAATAAATAACTCTCATTAAATAAAGACCTTCTGGGGGTGCTGGGGGTGCACATAAAACTCTTTTTTTTAATCTTATTACTCTCTCAAACTTTTTTAATGTCCATTTTTTTTCACCTATATATTTTAAACAACCAACCATTGAACGAACTTGTTGTTGTAAAAAAGATTGAGATCTAAATTCTATTATAATTTTATTTTTTGAAGATTTAATCTTTACTAATTTCATAGTTTTAACAGGACTTTTTGCTCTACAGCTCGAAGCTCTAAAAGATGAAAAATCTTTGGTTCCAATTAATTTTTTTGCACCTTTTTTCATTAATTTTAAATCAAGTTTTTTCATGATGTGCCATCCCCTATTTTTTTGTAAAACAGGTGGGCTTAATCGATTATCAATTATATATTTATATATTCTCATCTTGGCCGAAAATCGCGCGTGAAAATTATCATTTCTTTTTTTAATTTTTAAAATTGCAATTCCATCATTGTTTAAAAAATGGTTTATAGATTTTAAAAATTTATCCGACTGTTTTATATCAATTTTGCAGTCAAAATGGGCAGATTGTTCAATTGCATGTACACCAGCATCAGTTCTACCTGACCCTAATAGAATAATATTTTCTTTTAAGAGTTTGGAAATTTTTTCTTGAATCAATCCTTGGATAGTTTTTCCCTTTTTTTGAACCTGCCATCCTCTAAAATTAGTTCCAACATACTCAACAAGAATCTGGTATCTAGTCATTTGATAATAATGAACCTTTTTTAATTTGAGATCCAAGCATGAATTCACCAATTTTTTGTGTTTTTTTTCCTTGTCTTTGAATCTCAAGAATTTTGACTGATTGATTATTTCCACAAGCAATTTCTAGTCTATCAGTTAATACTTCACCAACCTTCCCTAGACCATTTCCTATCTCTGCTTTCAAAATTTTATATCTCTCTCCATTAAAATTAAAAAAAGCACCTGGTACTGGAAACAAACCATTAATTTTACCCAAAATATTCGATGCATCATTATTCCAATTAATTCTACCCTCAGATTTATCAATTTTTTTTGCATAAGATGCCTTTGAATGATCTTGATCTATAAATTTTGCTTTATCTTCTAATATGTTATCAACATCATCTAAAATTTTTTGAGCAGCTAAAAGTGACAATTTTTCAGAAATCTCTAACGCATTTTCATTTTGATTTAATTTAATTTTATAGATACTGCTTATAGGTCCACTATCTAATTCTTCAACTAACTTCATGATACTTATTCCTACTTCATTATCTAAGTTCATAATTGATCTTTGAATTGGTGCGGCCCCACGCCATTTGGGAAGTATAGATCCGTGAATATTAATAAAACCTTTTTTTGTCAAATTCAAAAATTTTTTTGGAACTATCTGTCCATAAGCAACTACGATTGCAAGATCTGCATTTAATTCTTTCATGAATTCATATTCTTCTTCATTATCTTTTAAAGTTGCTGGTGACCTAAAGTCTATGTTTAATGTTTCTGAAATACCTTGAATTGGTGATTTATTTATTTTTTGACCACGTTGAGATTTTTGAGGAGGCTGGGTATAAACAACAGATATTGGATAACCGTTTTGGTATAGTGATTTCAGTATAGGTACCGCAAAAAAAGGTGTACCCATAAATATAATTTTTTTAGCCATTAATCACACAACTATCCTAGTAGATTTATTTTTAGATAGTTTTTTGATAATCATTGATTTTTTTAATTTTGATAAATAATCGATAAATAATATTCCCTCAAGATGATCCATTTCATGTTGAATACAAGTTGCAAGCAATCCCTCAGCTTTCAAAATTTTTTCATTTCCATAATAATCTAAATATTCAACCTCACATTTACTTGGTCTATCAATTTCTGCAAACTGGTTGGGGACTGACAAACATCCCTCTTCATATGTTGATCTAAGAGTGTCTTTATTTTTAATCAAAGGATTTACAAAATACCTAGGTTCTTTTTTATTTTCATCTTTACTTATATCCATTACAATAATTCTTTTCGGCACCCCTATTTGTATAGCCGCAAGACCTATTCCATTTGCTGAATACATTGTTTCTAACATATCATCCATAAGCAGCTGTTCTTCTTTGCCAACTTTGGTAACAGGCTTTGAAATCTGACGAAGCAATTTATTTGGTTCAGTTAATATTGTTTTCACAGACATTTAAGTTTATTTTAATATAATTTTTAAACTTTTAAAGGAAGAACTTTTAATAATATTTTATTTCTAATTAAATCAATATTTAATTGGTTTAGTGTTCTTATGATAAAATAAATTGTATCTTCATCGATTCTATCAATTTTATCTTGACCAATAACTTCAGCTATTCTTAACAATGAAAGGCCTTTTTCATTATTATTTATCATTACTTGAATATCTGTAGGAACTTCCGAGTCATTAATCTCATATAAATCATCATATTTTTTTGAAATATTTAATCCATCAGATTTCATTGATTCTAAAAAAATTTGGTCTTTTTTTGAAAAAAAATACTTTTTGTTTTTTTTAATTTTTTTCAAAAAATTATTTACCTCTTTCTCTATCTTTGTGTTTGAATAATCACCATTAAAATAGTTTATAAGTTTAGATTGATGTAATATGTCTTTGTTGAATTTTATATCACTTTTTTTATTATCAATAATCTCTATATTTGTATAATAAAAGCTAGTTAAATTATCAGGAACATCTGTTGGATTAATTTTTTCTAAGAACTTTTTTAGCTCTACATCAAATGCACTATCGATCTCATCTTTTTTAAATAAACTTTTCAATAATTTTAATAGCTTCAATTTTTCAATAGTTTCAGACACAAGTAAAGATTTTTGATAAACTAAAGCTCTCGCTTCTATATTTGACAAAGATTTATAGGAATTTTCTGCATTTAAAAGCTGATTTATATTAAATTGAAAACGTTTATATATCTCAAACAAATCTTTCTCTGGATAATTTTTATTATGTGTTGCTTTTTCTATTGTTGAAATTTTCTCTAATTCTGAAATTTCAATTTGATTGAAAGAAGTTAATAAATTGTATGATGAGAGATATTTCCAGATTATTTTTTTTGTTTTATTATTTGGTTCAAATTCAAAATCAGAGTTTGATTGATGGGCTAAATGAAAGTCAAAAACTGTTTTTTCAGATATTAAATTATCAACTTTAGGTGTATAACCCAATAGATAACTTATTTTTTTCTCATAGTAACTGTCATTAAATCCTAATTCTTTTTTTAAATCGAAAATAAGTTGCGCTTCTTCTTTTTTTCCAGATTTAATCAGACAATATATATTGAATTTAGATATATATTCATCCTCAATCGGCTCTAAATTCTTTGCGAGTATTCCACAAGCTTTTTCAATTTTTGCTTCTGACAAATAATGATTAAGCAAATATTTTGTGAGATTTGGATGTAAATTAATTATTTGATTTTTAATCAAATATTCTTCGATTAATTCTAAATCTGAATTTTTAATAAGCCATTCTGATCTTAAGTTCAAAAATTCTTTTTCAGAAATATTTATTTCTGGAGAATAGGCATTAGTTAAAAGGGCGATTCTAATAATTTCATTTGCATCTTCTGATAAATTTATTTTATTTAATCTTGAAAAAATATTCTTTAATTGATCACCATTAGAGTTTGACCACATGTTAATATCTAAATCATAATCTTTGGGATCAAATAGACCGTAGATTTTAATTTCACTTGACTTCAAAGAATTATCTAATTTTATAGAGTCAACAGTTTTCTTAGATTGCAAACTATAAATATCTGATTCAGATTTTTTATTTTCACTTGTTTCATTCGTAATAGCTGTTTCTTCTGAAGGTAATTTATCCTCTATTTTTTTTTTTTCAATATTCCAAATATCAACTGGTTGTTCTTCAGCATTAGCTGTTAAGCTAAGAAGTAAAATTAATATAATTGAAAAATTTTTTTTATTTAACAATCTTAAAATTTTCATTTGGTATTATTTTTTCTATTTCTTTTTTGGGAGCAGGAAAATCAATTTTATTTAATAAAAAAATAACTCCTATAATTACAATTAAAGCTAAAAATAGTTTCAGAAATAAACTTATAATATTAGTTCTTGAACTTGTTTTTTTTATAAATTGCATATAGTTTTAGTTAATTTCAAATTAAGACATATTTGTGTTTTTTCAATAAAGAAACTTATGAAATCAAAAGAAAATCTTGTTTTTTTAGGAATGATGGGATCTGGAAAGAGTTCTATTGGTATGCTTGTTGCAAAAAAATTAAATTTAATTTTTATTGATATTGACGAAGAAATTGAAAAAGAGTTAGGAAAATCTATCAAAGAAATATTTGAAATTAATGGTGAAGATTATTTTAGAAAAATTGAGGAAAAAATTACTTTAAAAAAATTGAAATTAAAGTCTGTAATTATATCTCTTGGTGGTGGTGCATTCATAAACCAAAGTATCAGAAAAGAAGTGATAAAAAATCATATTTCATTTTGGTTAGATTGGAATCATCAAACTTTGTTAAATAGAATAAAAAAAAGTAAAAAAAGACCCCTGGCATTTAGTAAAATGAATGATGAATTAATTGATTTAATTAAAAAACGATCCTACATTTACACAAAGGCTTTGTATAAAATTAAATGTGATGATCTGACCAAAAATGAAATTGTAAAAAAAATCTTAAAAATTTATGAAACCCATTAAGTTAAAGATTAAAACAAAAACACAGTCTTACCCGATTATCATTGGATCTAATCTAATGGGAAATATTTCAAAAATTATTGAGAATAATTCAATTAAATTTCAACGATCACTGATTATTGTTGATAAAAAAATTTCAAAAAAAATTGTTTTAAAAATAAAAAAATCTTTAAATAAAAAAAATTTTTATATTTACTATTTTAAAGCAAATGAAGTTAATAAGAATATTCAAAATGTTAATAAGATTTTAAATCTTCTTTTAAAAAAAAATTTTTCAAGAGAAGATTGTTTAATTTCTATTGGTGGTGGGATAACTGGAGATGTAAGTGGTTTTGCCGCGAGTTTATTTAAAAGAGGATTAAAATTTATCAATATACCAACAACTCTCCTATCACAGGTTGACTCCTCTATAGGAGGTAAAACAGGGGTTAATACAAAATTTGGAAAAAATTTAATTGGGAGCTTTTATCAACCAAATTTAGTTATATCAGATGTTCAATTTCTAAAAACTTTGCCGAAAAGAGAAGTGATTTGTGGTTATGGAGAAATTTTAAAACATTCAATAATTTCAAATAAAAATTTTTATAATTATTTAAACAGAAATCATGAAAAAATTTTAAATCTTACTCCTCCTTTTATCGAAAAAGCTATTTTTGAAAGTTGTAAGATAAAAAAAAAAGTAGTTGAAAAAGATGAAAAAGAAAAAGGTCTGAGAAAAATATTAAACTTTGGACACACTTTCGCTCATGCTTATGAAGCTTCTTTAGGCTACTCTAAGAGATTGAACCATGGTGAAGCTGTGATTCTCGGAATTAAAACTGCGCTAAATTTTAGCCTTAAAAAAAATTTACTAAAAAAAAATGATCATCTTTCAGTTATAAATCATATTTCTAAATCAAAATTACCTAACAGAATCGATAAATATTTTAAAATTAAAGATTTAAATAAAATAATATCTTTTATGCTTAAAGATAAAAAAAATAATTCAGATAAAATAAATTTAGTATTATTGAAAAAAATTGGTTTACCAATTGTTGATAAAAAATTCGATAAAAAGATATTAATAAAATTTTTAAAAAACGAATTAATTAATTAAAATTTGAATAGAGTGTATTAGTTCTTTTAATTCTTTATCCAAAACTTTATAAACTTTTTTGGTACTTTCGATTTTATTCATTTTTTTTAGCTCAGGGGACTCTATAGTAATTTTTAAATGAAACTTCCCTTCTTCATGGCCGGAATGATTTTTATGTAGAAAAGATTTGTCTTCAATATTGATGTTTTTTATATCAATATGATCATGTAGCTTTTTTTTTACAATTGCAATTGTATCATTTATATCCATAAGTATTATTCATTATATCATGAAAAATATATGTGACTGGAATAATTGTAATAAATTAGGTGATTATAAAGCTCCAATTGAAAAAGATAATAGCAAAAAGTATAGGATGCTTTGTTTAGAGCACGTAAAAGAATTTAACAAAAACTGGAATTACTTTTCAGGAATGAATGATGATCAAGTTATAGATTTCTTAAAATCTGATATGATTTGGCACAAACCAACCCAGAGTTTTAGTTCTTCTGATAATTTTTTTAAGATTCTTTGGAGCAACACACTCAAGGATGAACTTGATAAAGATAAATTTAAAAGTGATTATAATCATATGCGTCAATTTAAATTTGATCATAAAGACATAAAAGCTTTTAGTATTCTAGGTATTTCAGTGGGTTTAAAATGGCAAAAAATTCAAGAGAAATTCAAAATACTTGTCAAAAAATTTCACCCTGATATGAATTCGGGTAATAAAAAATACGAGGAAAAACTTAAACTAATAACTTTGGCTTATACCCAACTAAAAAATACTTATAGAGAAAAAATTGACACCTGACTTAAACACCCAGCCTGATATTAAAGTTTCCATTAAACAAACCTTTGGAATAAATTCTGAAATGCAAGTCCAGGCATTTTCAAAAAAAAATGAATATGTTCCTGAAATAGATAAAAATTACAAATTTGATAGAGATACAACATTAGCAATTATATCTGGGTTTGCATTTAATAAGAGAGTATTAGTTCAAGGGTATCATGGGACCGGTAAGTCAACTCATATTGAACAAATAGCTGCAAGACTAAACTGGCCATGCATAAGAGTTAATCTTGATAGCCATGTAAGTAGGATAGATTTAATTGGAAAAGATGCGATTGTTTTAAAAGATGGTAAACAAGTTACACAATTTAATGAGGGTATTCTGCCCTGGTCAATTCAAAATCCAGTAGCTTTAGTTTTTGACGAATACGATGCAGGAAGACCAGACGTTATGTTTGTTATTCAGAGGGTGTTGGAGGCTGAAGGAAACTTTACACTTCTAGATAAGAACAAAGTAATCAAACAAAACAAATTTTTTAGATTATTTGCTACATCCAACACAGTTGGCTTAGGCGATACAACTGGCTTATATCATGGAACCCAGCAAATAAATCAAGGTCAAATGGATAGATGGAATATTGTAACAACACTTAATTATTTAAGTTTAGAAAAAGAAATGGATATTGTGCTATCAAAAAATAAAAATTTTAATAATCAAAAAGGTAAAGAAACTATTTCAAATATGATTAAAGTGGCCTCACTAACAAGAAAAGGGTTTATTGCAGGTGATATATCTACTGTAATGAGTCCAAGAACTGTTTTACATTGGGCAGAAAATACAGAAATATTTAAAGATACAGGTTATGCTTTTAGAGTAACATTTTTGAATAAATGTGATGATATAGAAAAAAATACTATAGCAGAATATTATCAAAGATGTTTTGGCGAGGATCTGCCAGAGTCTCTAATTAATATTCAAATTTAAATGAATAATAAAAGTGATAATTTAAAAGAAAAACTAAAACAAGCTTTATCCTCAACCGCTAAAGTTATCTCTGATGATTTTAAAATCAAAGATGATTCAGAAAAAAATAAAAGTTCAAAAGAAATTGGATTTTTTGATATCGAAAATTTAAATTCTCCAAATGATTTTATTAAAGCAAGAGCAGAATATGACTCATTTGCTTTAAAAAAAAAATTTTCAAATGATAAAATTTTCAAAAAAAATATACCTTTTAATTCATCTTGTAAATCACTGTACACTATAGCTGAAAAAGTCAGATATGAGTCTTTAGGTTTTAAAATGTTAAAAGGGATAGAAAAAAATCTAAAGGAAAATTATAATCAAAATATTGATTTAAAAAAAAAAGATCAAATTAAGACTAAAGAAGACGTGCCTGTAATTGAAGCATTTGAACTTTATATGCTTAAAAAATTTTATAATTTAAAATTAAATTCATTCACCAGTAAAATGTTAAGCTTTTGGGAAAAAGATTTTGATAAAGCAATTAATGGACATATTAAATTTTTAAAGGAAAATTTAGAATCTCAAGATAAATATTCATCAAAATTTTCCGAAATACTTCAAAAGATGGATATTTTTCAAAATGAAGAAAATGAACAAAGTAAGGAGGAGAATCAAGATGATGGACAAAATAATCCATCTAATGATGATCAAAATAGTGAGTCTGATGATAAAAAAGAACAAAACAATGAAGAGGAAACTGAGGCTAGCTTAGATTCTGATTATGATATAGACGAATTCAAACTTGATGAACAATTAGTTGATACTGACTCTGATCAGCAAAATAATGAGCAGATAATACAAAAAAAAAATATTACTGACCTTAATTTAGATTATAAAATTTATACAACTCAATTTGATGAAACCCTTAAGGCTGAAAATTTAGAAAATTTTGATGAAGCGGTAAAATTAAGAAAAACCTTAGATCAACAATTAATAGGTTTTCAGGATATAATTACAAAACTTGCAAATAAGCTTCAACGACAATTATTAGCTAAACAAAATAGATCTTGGGAATTTGATTTAGAGGAAGGGTTGCTTGATAGTTCAAAATTACCTCGAATTATAATGGACCCTTATAATTCTTTATCATTCAAAAAAGAAAAAGATTTAGATTTTAAAGATACAGTTGTAACATTGCTAATTGATAACTCAGGATCAATGAGAGGAAGACCAATAACCATAGCAGCAATCTGCGCAGATATTTTATCAAGAACTTTAGAAAGATGCTCTGTCAAAGTTGAGATTTTGGGTTTTACCACAAAAAACTGGAAAGGTGGTCAAAGTAGAGAATTTTGGAATAAAAATAGTAAACCCAAAACACCTGGCAGATTAAATGATCTAAGACATATAATCTACAAAGGAGCTGACACTCATTGGAGACAAGCTAAAAATAACTTGGGCTTGATGCTTAAAGAGGGATTATTAAAAGAAAACATAGATGGCGAGGCAATATCATGGGCATTTAATAGAATTAAAAAAAGAAAAGAAGAAAGAAAAATATTAATGGTTATTTCTGATGGAGCACCCGTGGATGACTCAACTTTATCTGTTAATTCAGGAGATTTTTTAGAAAAACATTTAAAAAAAATGGTAAAATATATTGAAGATAAAACAGAAATTGAAATTTTAGCTATTGGAATTGGCCATGACGTTTCAAGATATTATAATAAAGCAATAAAAATTACTGATGTTAATGAGCTTGGCGATGTAATGATTTCTCAATTAAGTTCTCTTTTTGACAAAAAAAATAAGTTACATTAAATTTTCATTAAATCATTATTATTCCATTTAATAATAACCTCTGCTCCACTTTTTGTTTTTGAATTTCTACAATTTACAGATGCAAAGTTTTTTTCTAACAAAGTTTTTCCTATAAATATTCCTAATCCAAGGCCTGTTTTTTTTTTATCTTCCTGAATAACTGATTTTAAATAAGGTTCTCCTATTTTTGATAGAATATTACTTGGATAACCTTCCCCGTCATCTTCGATTGATATTTCAGTAAAATCATTATTGCTTTTAAGATTGATGAATATCTTGCTCTCACTAAATTTATTTGCATTACCGATAAAATTTCTTAGTCCATAGACTACTTCTATTGATCTTGTCATTTTTTTTTGATTTGAATCTTGCTCAAAATTTAAAATGAACTCTTTAGAGCTTGTTTCTTTAAATGATAAAATAATTTCCTTTAGATAATCTCTAATACTAAAATTTTCATCAATAAAATCGTCTTCCTCTGTTGGGTTTAATGATAACTTTTTCAAAATCTCATTACATCTTTCAACTTGGCTAGTGAGTAATTCTATGTCTTGAACAACATCTTTTTGACCACTCAATTGTTTTTTAAGTTCTTGCGAAATTATCTTAATTGTTGAGAGTGGTGTCCCCAAAGAATGAGCTGCTGCTGCAGCCTGTCCACCTAAAGATAACATCTCATGTTCTTTGGCCATAACCTCTTCCATTTTATTTAAAGCTTCTTTTCTTAGTCTTGATTCTGTTCCGAAAATAATTGCAAAATAATTCAAAAAAACTAAAGCTATAATTAGTGCAACTGGTATTGAATAATAATAATATGGATCTACGTGAAAATGATTATTTAATGGATCAGGCAAGTCCTCTGAGTAAAAGGTTAGAAAAACTATTATTAATATTGTTGTTATAACAAGTAACATATTCGTTCTTAATCCTAAATTTGAAGAAGCAAAAACACTTGGTATAATTAGAAAAATTACAAATGGATTTGAGATTCCACCAGTTAAATAAATTAAAACTCCAAGTTGAAAAATATCTATTAATAAAAAAGTTAAGGCAGATCTGTCCGAAAGCTGTGTTTTTTTATAAATAAAAATTAAAAAAAGATTACTAAAGACTCCTAATAAAATAACAAAATTTGAAAGTATAAAATCAAAATTAAAATTAAAGTAAAAATAAACAACATTTATTGAGATTAATTGACCAATTATACCAATCCATCTGAGGGTAATATAAGTGGATTTTTTTAAAGTGTAATATTTTGAAGTTTCAAAAAACTTCATTGTTATATGTCAAGATTTTGTACATTTATAGCATTTGATACAATAAAATCTTTTCTCAAAGCAACATCGTTACCCATAAGAGTATGGATTAAATCTTGATCTTTTTGTAAATTTTTTGAATATTGAACCTGAAGTAAGTTTCTTGTTTCAGGATCTAATGTTGTATTCCAAAGTTCTTCTGGGTTCATTTCTCCCAAACCTTTAAATCTTTGAATATTCATCTTTGATTTCTCTAATTCTATTTCTTTGATGAATTCTTTAGAACCTTTTTTTATTCTTTTTAAATCTTTACTGTTATTAACAATATAATTTTCAAGATCTTTTTCATCTTTAATATAAATTCCTTTGGATCCTTTGTTAATTTTAAATAAAGGTGGCTGAGCTAGATAGACATGACCATGTTCAATTAATTTATTAAAAGGTTTGTTGTTAAAAAAAGTCAACAATAGTGCTCTAATATGAGATCCATCTACATCAGCGTCTGTCATAATTATTATTTTTCCATATCTTAAATCTTTTAAATCTATTTCATGTGCTTTTGGATCTAGGCCAAGAGCATTTATCAATGTTAAAATTTCATTTGATGAAATCATTTTTGCTAGTGCTTTAGTTCTTTGATCAGCACCATTTTTATTTCCATTTTTATTTTTCTTCATTTGAAGTTCTTCTACATACGTATTAAGAATTTTTCCACGTAGTGGTAATACGGCTTGGTTAGATCTATTCCTTCCTTGTTTAGCAGAACCACCTGCTGAATCTCCCTCAACAATAAATAACTCAGTTCCCTCTTGTTTTCCAATTTGACAGTCTGCCAATTTACCTGGCAAACCACTTAACTCTAAAGCACCCTTTCGTCTTACACCTTCCCTTGCTTTTCTTGCTACGTCTCTTGCTAAAGCAGCTTGTATAATTTTTGCTAATATTGTTTTAGCTATAGACGGGTTTTGGTCGAACCATATAGATAATTTTTCATTAACCAAAGTTTCTACTATCATCCTTACTTCTGAAGATACTAATTTATCTTTTGTTTGAGATGAAAATTTTGGATCTGGAATTTTTGTTGATAATACGCATGTTAATCCTTCTTTAATATCGTCACCAGAAATTGTTAGTTTATTTTTTTTAAGCAAATTGTGCTCATTAGCATATTTGTTTACAACTCTAGTAAGAGCACTTCTGAAGCCAAGTAAATGCGTTCCACCATCTTTTTGATAAATATTGTTCGTGTACGGATAAATATCTTCGGAATAAGTACCATTCCATTTAAGTGAACATTCAATCTCAATATTGTTCCTTTGGCCCTCAAAATATATAGGTTTTTTGAATAAATCATTTTCATTTTTATTTTTTAATTTTTCTCTCTTTTCATCTAAAAATTCTACAAATTCTAATACTCCACCTTCAAATCTAAACTCATCTGTTTTTTCTTTTTTTTGACTACAATCAGTAAAAATAATTTTAATACCTTTGTTCAAAAAAGCTAGCTCTCTCATCCTTTTAATTAAAATATTTCCACTAAATTTAATTGATGAAAAAATTTCTTTTGATGGCAAAAAGGTAATTTGAGTTCCTGTATTTTTTGACTTTCCAATTATTTTGAGAGGTGCTTTTGCTTCTCCATTTTTAAACTCAATAAAATATTTTTTTCCGTCTCTATCAATTTCTAATTTAAGTTTTTCAGATAGAGCATTTACAACTGAAACACCAACACCATGCAATCCTCCTGAGACTTTATATGAGTCATGATCAAACTTACCCCCAGCATGTAATTGTGTCATTATTACTTCTGCTGCAGATTTTTTTTCTCCTTTATGCATATCAGTTGGTATGCCTCTGCCATCATCATTTACAGTTATTGTTCCATCACTATTTATTTTTACCTTAATATTTTTACAATATCCTGCTAACGCTTCATCAATAGAATTATCAACAACTTCATATACCATGTGGTGTAACCCAGTACCATCGTCGGTATCACCAATGTACATTCCAGGTCTTTTTCGGACAGCTTCGAGCCCTTTGAGAACCTTAATAGAATCAGCTTGATATTTATTATTTGACATTTTTTATTTTTAGAAGTTTTAAATACAATAACATTTTTTTTGTAAAAAAGAATTTAAAACTATTTTTAAATCACGATTTTTTTCTTAATCTTTGCAAAATTTTTCCTATTTCTAATGATAATTTTAGGTTTGAGTAAAAGTTTTTTTTTATAGTTTTTAAATAGAGTGTTTCAAGCACATTTTCCATAGGTGACAATCTTTTTTTCAATGGTACAAATTTTTTTTTAGTCAATACAAAATTATTTTTATCATTATATCCATCATAATTTATTAAACCTTTTTCTCCATATATTACTAATCTACGTTTTTTTTTTGTAAGTAAATTAGAAAATGAAATCTTTCCTTCAATTTTTTGCACAGTCTTAAATTTAATCTCAATTGTTTGAAAAAAAGATTTTTTTTTCTTAATTGAGTTATTTGAAATAACATGAAAACTGGACAGTTTTTTAAATACTTGAAGAATTAAGGACAAAGGGTGTGACAGCCAATCTTCAGATGGTTGTTGAGAATACTTTTTATATTCCTCACTATATTTTCCGAAACTAGCTTCTATAAATTTTATTTTTCCAATTAATTTTTTTTTTGAAATTAGGAAATTGAAGTTTTCATTAAATAAATCAGAATAATTTACGATTACTGATGTTCTTTTTTTTTTTGACAAAATAATAAGTTTCTTTATTTCATCAGGGTTTTTTGCTGCAGGTTTCTCTAAAATCAGAGGAATTTTTTTTTCTATAAATATTCTGGATATTTTATAGTGGGTTTCTAGTGGAGTAGCTACAATTGCAGCGTCTATTTTATTTGACTCGATACTTTTGTTGGATAATTTCTGATATATCCTATTGTTGAAATTATTTTTTCTATAAATAACATTCAACTTGAACTTTTTATTATTTAAAATATTTTTATAATATTTTTTTCCAAAATTTCCAAAACCAACAAGGGCTGTATTTAACTTTGTATCCAATTCTTATATCTATCAATATTATTAATTAAGTAGTCAGGGAATGTTTCATCAATGTCTATTTTTTTAAAACTAAAGTTTCTATTGAATATATCTTCTCCCTTTGCAATTTTTTCTTTTATAATATCTTTATTTTTAAATTCTTTTTTATCAAATTCCGTATGTTGAAATGAACTTATTTTTTTAATAATGCCTTCCTCATCATACAAGAAAGAAAAATGCCACCCACCATTTTTTAGTATTTTTACATTTGCAGGTTTATCAAATCTCCACCAAGGATATTGTTTGACCTTATAAGCCCTCAACCATTCAGGTGTTTTAATAAATTTTTTTTTACAAATTTTTGAACCATACCATTCTTTTTGAGTTGTATTTAAAAGATTTAATTTATAATAAAAAAATAATTGTTCAAATGCACCAATCTTAAATTTTCCATTTACAAATTCCATTATCATTTTTGGATTTGGTATTTCATCAATATCCGATACCAAAACATATGTATCATCATCATATTTGTTTACCTCTTTCATGCAAAAATCTCTTTGATACTGCAACATTTTCCATGGATCTTTCAAATCAGGAAAGTCATTTACAGGAATATAAACGATCTTATCTTTAAACTCTTTAAATTTTGTAATATCGAAATTTAATTTTCTTTTATTTCCCCTATGATCATATTCTCCTTCTGTTATTATAAATTTTGTTACATGTTTATATAAAATATTTAATCTTAACTTTAGAATAACTTCTTCATCAAAATATGTTACACAATCTAAAATATTCATATACAAATTACCTTTAATTCATTAGTACAATAAAATGAACAAAAAAATTGCAATTATTGGTGGAGGATTATTTGGTACTACTGCCTATATAGCTTTAAAAAGGAAAGGTCTTAATTGTACTTTGTTTGAGAGAAATAAAGATCTTTTATTAGGTGCTTCAACAAATAATTTAAATAGAGTTCATTTTGGCTATCATTATCCAAGGGACGATCAAACTGCAAAACAATCTTACTATGGATATGTTAGTTTTAAAAAATTTTATAAAGAATCGATTATCAAAAATTTCAAAAACTTTTATCTAATCGCAAAAAATAGCAAGGTAAATTTAAATGATTATCTAAAATTTTGTAAACGAAATAACCTTAGTTTTAAACTTATAGATAAATCTAAAATTAAATTTAACCTAAATAACATTCAAGGTGGAATTGAAGTTAAAGAACCAATTTACGATTGGGATATAATTAAAAAGAAAACAAAAACTCTTCTTAAAAAACTCAAAAATAACAAAATTCATTTAGGAGAAAATATTAAAAAAATTCGTAAATTAGATAGTTATGAAATAACTTCAAACAAAGGAATATATAACTTTGATATAATAGTTGATGCATCCTACGATCAATCAAATTCCTTAAATAAAAATGTCAAAAAAAAAAATAAAAATAAGTATCAATTGGTTGTAGTTTTTGAATTTATACCTAAAAATTTCAAAAAAATGGGATTAGCTTTGATGGATGGAAAATTCTTTTCATTTTTACCTAAAGGAAAACAGAATAAACATTTATTATATCACGTAAAACACTCTATTATTAAAGAAAAAATATGTAATGAATTTCCTAGCAACTGGAAAAACATTAAAAAATACAATTCAATAATAAAAAACTCAAAAAAAATGATGTTAAAAGATTTGAAAAAATATTTACCAGATACAAAAATTAAATTTACAAATAACAGATATATTAATCCAAGAGTTCTTCCTGCGTACATGGAAAAAAGTGATAAAAGAATATCAAAAATAAACGAAATATCTAAAGACTATTTTCAAATTTTTTCTGCTAAAATTGATCATTCAGTAGATATATCAAAGGAACTTTTAAAAAAGATTAAATAAAAAAAATGAAAATTCCAAAAGATTATAGAATAATTTTTTAGGTAATTGGCGGAGAGAATGGGATTCGAACCCATGAAAGAGTTTCCCCTTTACACGCTTTCCAAGCGTGCGCCTTCAACCACTCGGCCACCTCTCCTGTTAAAAATATTAATTTTATTTAATATAATTAAGATTAATATAAAAATCTTATAATGAAAAAAATATTTACCCATAATTTAAAAATCTTATTTCCCAGTATCATAGCCTTGATTTTTGTGAATTTGTTATGGAATAAAATAAATTTTGAGTATCATAATCCAAGTGAAATAATTGGATATTATAGTATTTTTGAATATAGCGCCCTCAACGATAATATAAAATATATATTGTTTGTTAGTCTACCTCTACTAAGCTACTTAATCAGTTATATCTATTTCAATAAGCTAGGAATAAAATCTTTAAAAAAAACTTTTATTTTAGAGGAAAAAGAAATTTTTGATGAAAGTATTTCGTTATATTTTCTTTTCTGTTTCTTTTTTTTAATCTTAATTTTTTTTGTATCTAGAGAATTTAATAGTAATTTAATAGATCTATTTCATGAGGGCCAAGCTCTATCTGGGGCCTTGAATTTAAAACTTAACAGTCAATTATGGTCTGGATCTTTTATCATAACAAGCTTATTTGTTGATATACTTAATGCTAATATAGCATGGAACTTATTTGAGATAAAATCGCTATCAGCATATCGATTATATATAGAAATATTAAATTTAATTACATTATTAATCATTTTAATATTTGTATTTAATCTCACAAATGGAACAAACTTAAATAAAAGTTTAAAAACTATTTTTTTTATTCTTGTTTGTTTCTTTATCTTTCTTCAATTAGATAATGTTTCTCTAAACTATAGAGAGTTACCAATCTTTATATTTCTCCTTTGTGTTTATAAAATTTTGAATTTAAATAAATTAAATTTAATTTACTGTTTAATTTTAGGAATACTCCCCCTTTTAAGTTTACTTTGGAGCTTAGATAGAGGTGTTTTTATATTTGTAGTTTACTTTCCTTTTTTTGTAATCCTGTTAGTTAATAAAAAAATAAAAGAAGTATTTTTAATTACTTTATTTTGTATATCATCTATTGTTTCTTTTTATTATATTATAGGTTCCTTAGAGTTTAATTATTTCATTAAAAATTCTTTAGATATATTATCAAGTTCAGATCTTCTTAACGGGATTATTCACCCAACTCCTTTTTCAGGTGATTACGGATCATCAAGAGCTACCAAGAACTTATTACTAATTATTATAAACGGTATATTAATTATAAATTATCTTTTTAATAAAAAATCAAATCTGAGTAAAAATACAATTTTATTTATTTTTATATTTTATTTAATGTCTTTAGTATTTTATAAAATTGGTGTGACAAGATCTGATGGTGGTCATATAAAACAGGGCGGTAGCTTAAATTTAATCTTATTTGTATATTTATTTTGTTATAATTCTTTGTCTTTCATTGATAATAATAAATATTTTAGTAATCTAAATCATAACTATTTTAGATATTTAAATTTACTATTAATTATAACTTTTTTTCTTATAAATGTTCCAAACAATTTTATTAAAAATATTTATAACATTAAAGGCAGAGTCATAAATTATATAAATATTCCTGATGAAAACTTTCTAAAAAAAGACGAATTAATCTTGATAAACGAATTGAGATTATTAACTGCTAATGAAAAGTGTTTTCAAGTTTTTTCTTATGAAACTGCTATTTCTTATTATTTGAATAAAGTAACTTGTACAAAATTTTACCATATAATGAATATGGGCTCAAAAAAAAATCAATTAATATTTATTGAAGAATTAAAAAAAAATAAACCTAAATTCATATTAAGTGGAGGATCGTATCAAAATATTGGCAATATGAAGGGTAGAAGTGAATCTGAACTTTCTCCTAAAGATAGATTTCCTTATATTGATAATTTTATTTCAGAAAATTATAAAATTTATAAAGAAATTGATAAATGGCAAATTTTAGTTAAAAATTAATAGATTATAACATTTGTAATGGCTTTAACATTTCATACATTTAAATATCTTGAAAAACTTAAGAATAATAATCTTGATTTTGGTGAAACTTTAACAATTGGTAGATTAAATAATTTATTAAAAAAAGAAGACTATAAACAATTAGATATTGATGTTTCGCAAGACATATATGCTGACAACATTTTAAAAAATTATTTTAATTTATCTTCACTAAACGCCTTGGATTATTCATCATTTGAAGAAGCAGACATTATCCATGATTTAAATTTACCATTGATCAACTATAAAAAACAATTCAACACTATTTTAGATTTTGGAACGTCAGAACATGTTTTTAATATTGTTGAATGCTTTAAAAATATATCAAATTTATGTAAGATAAATGGACATATAATTCATTGTCTTCCTGCAAATAATAATTGTGGTCATGGTTTTTGGCAATTCAGTCCTGAATTATTTTTCAATATCTATAGCAAAAAAAATGGATTTGACGAGACTGAAATTTTTTTAATTAATCTTTTTGATAAAAAAAATTGGTATAAAATTAGAAAACAAAAATTAGGTGAAAGATTAGAACTTAACTCTGTTGAGCCACTATACCTTTTAGTTAAAACTAAAAAAATTGGTAAAAATTTTTATCAAAATATAAACCAGTCAGATTATGAACAACAATGGAGTCAAACAACAAATCAAAAATTAGTGAAAAAAACTACATTAAGTTTACTAAATAAAAAGATAAAAGATTTTTTAAAATCTTGTTTAAAAAAGAATATATTTACTAGGAAATTTTATATGAAATTGGAGGATATAAAATTACATAATAAGAATAATTTTAAAGTAAATAAAAACTTAGAAAAATTAAGAATTTAAATATCTAAATAATTCTTTTATTTTGTTTAAACGTCTATTAAAATTTTTCCTTTGCCTGTCAAAAAAACGTAACCATATATTTCTTTTTTTATCTCTTTTTGCAATAATTGGATAATTTTCTAAATGATCAAATGTTCTCTCGCCTTTTTCATTTAAAGCCCATTCAGACTCATAAGCCGATAAGAAATCGCAATTAATTTTTTTAGCTAAAATTGAAAGTACACTTTGTGAATGTCTATGTGAAATAAATTTTGGAAATGATTTTTCAATAAATTTACTTTCATCATCATCAATTAAATCATATCTATTCCTAGTAATTTCATAATGTTCTTTCATAAGATTTTCAGAAATTTTACATTTACGTAAAAAAAATGATCCACCCCAAACTTGTGGTGATTGAATGATATTATCCTCAAATTTTAGATTAAAAAATTTAATTAAATCAGATTTTGTATATTCATATTCAAGATTTTTAGGAAAATTATAATTATTAAATTTACTTTCTAAATTAGGCTTCTTATATGAAAAAAATAAAAAGCCGTTTTTATCTTTCGATACTATATCAATATATTCCTTTAATCTTTGAAAACCTTTTTTGTTAAAATGACAACCTACATCACACCAATGATAAATGTCTCCTTCGTTCATTTTTGAGAGAACAATTTGATGCACATAAGTTTGCCAAACCCAATGTCCATAACCTCTTTTTTTTCCTTTTTTTAGTAAATCATTTACATAATTTGTAAAATCATCATTTAAATCTTTGGGATTGAAAATATGAATATAATCATAAACATTCATTTCATTTGCTTGCTTTTCAAATCTTTCTGCTGATCTCTCTAAATCTAAACTATAGAATGTTGCTAAATGAGTTTTCATTTATTTGATTTATTCAAAAATTTTTAAATCAACTTTGTGCTCGATATTTTTTAAAAACTTTGCAGGGTTCCCAATTACTACTTCATTTTTTTTTACATTTTTCGTGACTACAGCACCGGCTCCAATAAAAGCACCACTCTCAATTTCTAACTTTGGCATTACAGTAGCATTTAAGCCGACTGTAACGTAATCACCAATTTTTGTATTACCGCCAATAACTGAACCTGGCATAAGGTGAACTCCATTTCCTATAATGCAATCGTGTTCTACTATTGAACCAGTATTCAATATACTATAATCACCTATTGTTGCCCTGTAGTGCACAATTGAACCTGGTAACAGTTGTACCCCTTTTCCTAAAAAATCCCTATTATCAAAATAAGCGTGTTTGCTAATAACATTTAAAGGTTTAAGTTTTTTTTTTTCTAACTCCTTTGAAATCAAATATCTTGCTTTACCTAATTCACTACCAATGCAAGTAACAAAGTAATCAGATTTTTTAAAAAACTCATTTAATTGAACTTTTTTATTAGAAAAAACCGCATTAGAAGAAAATTTTGGTGCTTCAAGATTTGGATCAAAAAGATACTTTACAGACAAATTTTTTGTGTTTTCTGTAATTTTATCATTAATGATTAGGTCATAAATTATGCCAGCTTTATATTTTGCACCCCAAAAGAAAACATTTTTAATCATTGCATTTGATTATATTTAAAATTCAACTATATCAAACGTTATAATCAAAATTAGTCAAATATATGAAAAAAATTCTTATCTTAGGTTCTGAAGGTTTTTTGGGTTCAGTTTTAGTGCCTCATTTGCTAAAAGATAAAGATATTTCAATAATAGGTGTAGATAAATGTTTTTTTGGTAAAAATAATAAAAAACATAATAATTTTAAACTTTATAAAAAAGACTATAAAAAATTATCAAATAAATTTTTTGGTAATTTTGACTTTATCATCGACTTAGTAAATATTTCAAATGATCCAGCTTCAGAGTTGAATAAAAAATTTACAAATTTAACAAATTATTCAAACAAAATTAAATTATATAATAAAATCAAGAAATCTAAAAATTTATCTAGATATATTTACATGTCATCTTGTTCTGTCTATGGAAATAATAAAAATTTAATAACTGAAAAGTCAGCTCCAAAACCAATATCACTATACTCAAAATTATGTTTAAAGTACGAAAAATATCTAAAAAATAAAAAAAAAATTCCTTTTTCGATTATGAGATTGGGAACTCTTTATGGTTGGTCTTCTAGAATGAGATATGATATCGCAATAAACAAAATTATAAGAGATATGATATTTTTAAAAAAAATAGAAATTCTAGGTGGCACTCAATTGCGTTTTTTTTGTCATAACATATTTGCATGTGAAGTAATATATAGAATTATTTGCGATAATAAAAAAAAATATCTTAATAAAGTATTCAATGTTGGAAATTTTAACACAAATATAGTTCAACTTACAAAAAAAATATTACATCTGACAAAGATGAAAAATGTAAATGTTTATCACGAGAAAAATACTATTGATAAAAGATCTTATGAAGTATCCATAAAATCTTCAAAAAAAATTGTCCCAAATAAAAATTTTGTGCATCTTACTAATAAATCAATATTAGAAACTTTTAAAAAAATTAAGAAAGATAAAAGTCCTTTCTCTAATAGAAAAATTACATTATCTGTTTATAAAGAATTTCTTAAAAAAAATAGAATATGATATCTTTTTATAAACATAACTTAAAAAAAAATAAGAATTATCTTAAAGATACAATTTCCAGTCCTTACTTAACATCTGGGCCAGTTTGTGAAAAAGTTGAAAATCTGTTAAAAAAAAAATTTAACAAAAAATTTGCGATTTTAAGCAATTCATGGACTAACGGCTTAATTAGTATTTTATTATCCCTTGAACTAAAGCCAAAAGATGAAGTTATTATTCCAGCTTGTACTTTTGTAGCTTGCGCAAATGTTGTGGAAATGACAGGAGCTAAAGTAGTGTTTGCTGACATAGATCCTAAAACAAAGTTAATGGATTTAAATGATTGCTTAAAAAAAATATCCAAAAACACAAAAGTTATTATGCCAGTTCATCTGTATGGCAATTTATTTAATACGTACAAACTAAGGAAAAAAATAAGAAAAAATATTTTTATTATTGAAGATAGTGCCCATGCCTTTTGTGGAGAATATAATAATAATCCACTTGGTAAATTTTCAGACTTTACGGTTTTCTCTTTTTATGCAACAAAAAGCATAACCTGTGGAGAAGGTGGTGCTATTATTACAAATCATAAATCATACTCAGATAAAATAAGATCAATATCAAACAATGGAATGACCAAACCAGCCTTTAAGCGCTTTGTAAATAATAAATATATCCCCTGGGATGTTTACAACTATGGTTTCAAATCAAATTTAAGTGATATTAATGCTTCAATTTTGGTAGATCAAATTAGAGAATATTCTAAAATTGCAAAACAAAAAAAAATAATTTTTAAAAAATTTAAAAAAGAGCTTAGTAAGATTCCTCAAATTTCTTTCCCAACTGAAAAACCTAATAAATATAGGGATTATTACTTATTTCCTATTGGTGTAAAAAAAAAATTTAGAGACAAACTTATCGAACATTTGCTTAAAAAGAAAATTTTCGTGACTGTAAATTTTAATTCAATCACTAGATTAAATTATTATAAAAAAAAATATAAAAAACCAATGTGTCCTATTAGTGAAAACTGGGGATTAGAACAGTTAAGTTTACCATTTCATGTTAAATTAAAAGATAACGAAATAAAAACTATCTATCTTGAGATTAAAAAATTTTTTGACAAAAATTGACTTAAGTTTCAATAAAAGTCCAAGGCCAATTTAAATATTTAGTATGTTTTTTAAACCAAAAAGACAAATACCTCTCAGCAAGGTAAGCGTACAACCTTTGAGTATCATAGCCCTGTAGATTTTCGAAACCAAAAGTCTTTTCACATTTTAATAACCATTTAAATAAATCATTGAACCAACGGTTTGCAATTTCTGGTCTAGCTATAAACATAATATGTGGATTATAATAAGTTGATTTATTGAGGTAATTAAAAAATTCATTTTGATCCTTATCATCTAAATGTTTTATGGCCTTTTCAATATTTCCATATCCATGATGCATATTAAAATGAAGCAATAAACTTTGTTTTCTGTTATCAAAAAAAATTTGAGGATCTTTTAAAAGTGACTTAAAGCCTCTTTTAATTAATTTCATTTTTTTTACCTTGTTCACATAAATTGGTTCACACAAAATTGAGTCATAATTTGACCACTCATTAGGTACATCATCTAAACAATGATCTTTGATATTTAAACGATTTACTTTAAATTTTTCTGAGTCTTTTTTAAGCCAGTATCTTCTTTTCTGACAAAAACCAATCCAGTTTGTATTTTTTACATCCAATTTATTTTTCCAGAACCAATAATGAAAAGTCAATTCTGAATAATTTTTTTCTTTAAAAAAAATATTATCTCCATTATTACAAGTAATATAATTTTGTGGTGGTTTTTCTTGACCAACCCATGCAATTTTATAATTAGTATCATCTAAAAAATTGAGACTTTTATTGGTTACACAATACATCTCTAAATTTTTCATAATAATTGTTATTTTATTTTAATTAAAGATTTTAACTTCGATGAATTAATTGACGAATCTTTTGGAAAATTTTTCATTTTTTTTAAATAAATTTTTTTAACTTTTTTATTATCCTTTTTTGCAAAATCAAAAATATATTGAGATTTTCCACCTACATTTATTATTCCTTTTTTATTAATTAATTTAAATAATATTTTGGCTACTTCATCTTGATATAAAAAACTTGTTTTAGCATCCACAAAAGCCTTTTTATGAACAAAAGGTTTTTCAGTCATACATGTTCTTAAAATTAAAGAGTTTTTATATAATTGAACTGACGCTTCACCGCCTAATTTTGACCAAGCATAACTATTTATAGGTTTTACAGGGTCAGTCTCTTTATAGTTTCCTTTAGTCCCTTGATAAACATAGTTTGTTGATAAATAAATTAATTTAATTTTTTTTCTTGAGCATGCCTTAGTAATATTAGCAGTTCCAATAATGTTCAAATCGATACTTTTATTAATGTTGGTATTGTGAATATTCATTGGTCTCGATAATCCTGCCAAATGAATTACAAAATTTGGTTTTTTTTTATTAAAATATTTTTCAATTTTATTTGAATTAAGTATATCTAGTTCTTTTTTTGTGGGAAAAAAAACAATGTATTTAGTTTTGATTTTCCTTAATAATTGACCAAATCTACCTGTGCCTCCTGTAATAATAATTTTTTTTCTCATAAGTTTTATCTAAAAAAATCTAAATTTTTTCCATTTTTATCTTTCAAAGATAATATAGGTTTTTTAATTGGCCATTTTATATTAGTTTGTTCATCATCCCATCTTAAGGTTTTTTCACTTTTTTTATTTCTATATTCTGAACATTTATAATTAATTGTGCATGTTCGAGATAAACAAAGAAAACCATGAGCAAAGCCCTCGGGTATAAATAATGAAAAATCTGAGTCTTGTGAGATAATTGTAGAGTAATATTTACCAAAACTTTTAGAGTTTTTTCGTAAATCAACAGCTATATCCATTATTTTTCCAGAAGTTACAGTAATAAGTTTAGCTTGAGGAAACTTGGTCTGTATATGTAATCCTCTCAATACATTTTTTTTAGAATATGACATAACATCAAAAATAAAATTTTTTTTTAAAATTTTTTTTTTGTAGATTTCTTTAAAAAAACCTCTTTTATCTTTAAAAATTTTGGTTTTAATTTTTTTAATATCTTTTATCTTTGTTGATAATAATCTCATTGTTTGTCTCCATTAATTTTTAAAACACCAATAAATGCCTCCTGAGGTATCTCTACTCTCCCAAATTGTTTAGATCTAGCTTTTCCTTTTTTTTGTTTTTCAAGCAGTTTTCTTTTTCTATCTGTTGCCCCACCACCATGAATTTTTGTTAATACATCTTTTTTAAAGCCTTTAATAGTCTCTCTCGCTATAATTTTTCCACCTATCGCAGCTTGTACTGGAATCATAAAATTATGTCTTGGAATTAAATCTTTTAATTTTTCACAAACTTCTCTACCTGTCCTCTGGGCAAAATCTTTATGGATCATCATTGCAAGTGCATCTACTGGCTCTCCATTTACTAAGATTCCTAATTTTACTAGGTCTCCTTCTCTGTGTTCTATTATCTCATAATCAAAGCTTGCATAGCCACTGGTCATTGATTTTATTCTATCATTAAAATCAAAAACTACTTCATTTAGTGGTAATTCATAACTTAATACCGCTCTATTTCCTGAATAAGTTAAGTTTGTTTGAATACCTCTCTTATCTTGGCATAATTTAATAATTGATCCTAAATATTGATCAGGGGTAATTATTGTTGCTTTAATCCATGGTTCTTCTATTGATTTTATTATAGTTGGATCTGGTAAACTTGAAGGATTTTGAAGATCTATTGTTTTTTCAGTGTTCAAATTTATTTTGTAAACAACTCCAGGAGTTGTTGTTAATAAATTTACATCGAATTCTCTTTCTAATCTTTCTGTTATTATTTCGAGATGTAATAATCCTAAAAATCCACACCTAAATCCTAAACCTAAAGCTGATGATGACTCTGGCTCAAAAGAAAAACTTGAATCATTTAATTTCAATTTTGCTAGGCCATCTTTTAATTTTTGATACTCAGAACTATCCACTGGAAACAAACCACAAAATACAACTGGCTTGCTTGGCTTAAAACCCGGTAAAACTTCAACTATTGGTTTATTAGCATCACAAATAGTGTCTCCGACTTTAGTTTCTGATAAAACCTTAATTCCTGTTGTTATAAAACCTATCTCTCCTGTACTTAATTCATTGGTATCTCTAGCTTTGGGTGTAAATACACCGACTTTTTCTACTATATAGTCTTGGTCAGTTGACAGCATTTTAATTTTCATGTTCTTTGTAATTTTTCCATTAATTACTCTTACTAATATTACAACTCCTAGATATGTGTCGTACCAACTGTCAACCAATAAACATTTTAAACTTTCTTCTGTGTCACCTTTTGGCCCAGGTAGTCTTTCAATGATTTGTTCTAAAATATCATCTATACCCTCACCAGTTTTACCCGAGCATGGAACTGCATTTTCTGTATCTATTCCAATTACATCTTCAATCTGTTTTTTCGTTTTGTCCAAATCTGAAGCTGGCAAATCTATTTTATTCAGCACAGGAATTATTTCATGATTTATATCTAGAGCTTGATAAACGTTAGCTAATGTTTGAGCTTCTACGCCTTGTGTGCTATCTACAATTAATATCGATCCCTCACAAGCATAAAGAGATCTGCTAACTTCATAGCTAAAATCTACATGTCCCGGTGTATCAATTATATTTAAAATATAATCTTTGCCATTTTTTGCTTTATAATTTAATTTTACTGTTTGAGCTTTAATAGTTATACCCCTCTCTCTTTCAATATCCATTGAGTCAAGAACTTGCGCCTTCATTTCTCTTTCAGTTAAACCACCACACTTATGAATAATTCTATCTGCTATAGTGGATTTACCATGATCAATATGAGCAATGATCGCAAAGTTTCTTATATTATCTATAGTGCTCATTTAATTTTTAGGAACGAATCTTAGCACCAGTCTTATCTTCTACTGTTTGAATGATTAATTTATTTATTTTTTCTAAATCATTATCATTTAATGTTTTTTCAAATGATTGAATAGTTACACTGATTGCAATAGACTTTTGATTTTCAGGAATATTACTACCTTCATAAACATCAAAGACCTTTATGTTGCTTATTAAATTTTGACCAACACTAGAAATTGCATTTATCAAATCTTGAGAAGTTATATTTTTATTTACTATAAACGCAAAATCTCTCTCTGATTTTTGATAGTCTGAAACTACAAAATTTGTTTTTTGATCATTCAATGTTTTTTTAGGTAACTTTAAATTGTCTAAGAAAATTTCAAATCCTACTAAAGTATCTGTTTTTATATCTATGTTTTTTAAAATATTTGGATGTATTTCACCAAAATAAGCTGCTACTAAATCTTTTCCTCTATTCAAAAATAATCTACCTGATTTACCTGGATGAAAATAATTAGGGGTTTCACTATCTATAAAAAATTTATCAGAATTATAACCAGCCTCAACTAGGGTTTGAATCACATCTCTCTTAACATCAAATACATCAATATCTCTCTCTTTATCAATCCAAGACAATCTATTTTTTTTACCAGCTGATAAACCACAAACCACTGTACTTTGCTCACCTGGATTAGAACCTTTAAAAATAGGACCAATTTCAAATATTGATAAATCCTTAAAACCTCTATCAAGATTTTTACTCATATACATTATTAAATTAGAGAAGATTGAATTTCTCAAAACACCTAATTCAGAACTTATGGGATTTACTATTTTTATTTCTTTATTTTTATCTTTAAAATGATTGTTATAATTTGAGTCAGTAAATGACCACGTAATTGCTTCTAAATATCCTTTTGATGCGATTGCTCTTTGCAAAAAATGAAAAAGTTTTTGAGATTGGGTTAAAGTAGATTTAGTTCTTTCTTTAATTGGATTTATGATATTTATCTTTTCATAACCACTAATTCTTACTAATTCTTCAACGATATCTACTTCTTGTGAAATATCAGGTCTCCATGATGGTATAGTTAAATTTAAAAACTTTTTATCTTTTTTAATTTTAAAACCAAGATCTTCTAAAATTTTCAACATTTCTTTAGTTGAAATTTTAAAACCAGTTACTCTTTCGAATGAAAATGGATCAAATTTAATAGTTTTTTTTTTGAAATTATTAATTTTTTGAATATCAATTTTACTAATTTCACCACCACATATTTCTTTTATTAATGATGCCGCTTTATTTAAACCAGCCTCAATAGATGATGGGTCAATTCCTCTTTCAAATCTAAATTTTGCATCTGTATCAATATTTAATTTTTTTGCTGTGTCTCTTATTGATCTAGGCTCAAAATAAGCTGCCTCTAATAATACATTTTTTGTATTAAGTTCAGTTCCTGATCTTGTGCCTCCTATAATTCCACCTAGTCCTAAAATACCTTTATTATCACTTATCACGCACATACCATTATCTAATTTATAATTTTTATTGTCTAGAGCTGTAAATTCTTCACCAGATTTAGAATTTCGAACTACGATGCCTTTTTGAATTTTATCTGCATCATATGCATGCAATGGGCGATTAATATCAAACATTATATAATTCGTAATATCAACTATTGCTGAAATTGGTTTTTCACCTATTGAAACTAGTTTATCTTTTAACCATTTAGGACTTTCAGAATTTTTAACATTGCTGATTAAACAACTCCCAAAGATAGTACAGCCTTGATTTTTTTCTTTATTAATTTTGATCTTAATAGTTTGTTTTGAATTTGATTTATATTTTTTTTCTTTTAAATCTTTTAATTTTCCAAAACCAGAAGCAGCAAGATCTCTAGCTATTCCTCTTAAACCAAGACAGTCAGGCCTGTTAGGCGTAATTGATAAGTCAATAAGATTTGAATTTGATTTTGAAAAATAGCTCTTACCAATATTTTTTTCATATTTAGATTTTAATAATTCTATTATTCCATCACTTTCGTCTGATAAATTCAATTCAGACTCAGAACAAAGCATACCATAGGAGGTAACACCTCTAATTTTAGCAACAACTAACTTTGTTTTGTTTTTGGGAATAATTGCTCCTGGTGGAGCATATACTGTAAGTAATCCCTCTCTAGCATTATTTGCCCCGCAAACAACTTTTTTTAATTCTTTTTCTCCAATATTAACATCACAAACTTTTAGTCGATCAGCATTTGGATGTTTTTCTATTTTTATAATTTTTGCTACTTTAAATAATTCATTGCCTGAGGATAAATTTCCTAAACTTTCTACCTCTAGACCAATGTTTGTTAATTGATCTAAAAGTTTTTCCTCTTTTAAATTTATATTTAAATGATCTTTAAGCCAATCAAATGTAATCTTCATCTGCTCAAGCCTCTATAATTTGTTGGCACATCTAATGGATCAAATCCAAAATGATTTAACCATCTATAATCACAATCAAAGAAAGCTCTTAAATCGTTAATACCATATTTAAGCATTGCTAGCCTATCAATTCCGATTCCAAATGCATAACCTTGAAATTTTATTGGATCGACTTTTACATTTTTTAAAACATTTGGATGTACCATTCCACATCCCAAAATCTCTAGCCATTGATCGCCTTCACCTATTATTATTTTTCCATCTTTTATTTCATATCCAATGTCAACCTCGGCTGATGGTTCTGTAAATGGAAAGTGACTTGGTCTGAATCTCATTTTAATTTTTTTAACTTCGAAAAACTCCTTAATAAAATAATTTAAACAACCTTTTAAATGGCCCATGTTTATATCCTTATCAATATGGAGGCCTTCAACTTGATGAAACATTGGTGCATGTGTTTGATCACTGTCTGATCTATAAGTTCTTCCTGGTGCAATAATCTTAAAAGGTGGTTTACCTTTCAACATAGTTCTAATTTGAACAGGAGAAGTGTGTGTTCGTAATAACTTTTCTTTTTTTTCATCTAAATAAAATGTATCATGCATATCTCTAGCAGGATGATTATCTGGAGTATTTAATGCTGTAAAATTATTATATTCATTTTCAACATCTGGACCTTCTTCAACACTAAAACCTATTTCAGAAAATATTGAGGATATTTCATCAATGGTTTGTGATACAGGATGAATTTTTCCTCTTTTAAAAGTTCTTTCTGGTAAAGTTACATCAATTTTTTCTTTTTCTAATTTTTCATTAATCTCTAAATTTTGAATTTCATTTATTTTATTATCTATCGCATTTTGCAATTCATCTTTAATAACGTTCAAATTTGAAGCAAATTTTTTTCTTTCATTTTCAACAACAGATCCTATTTTTTTAAATTGTGAAGAAATCAATCCATTTTTTCCAAATAAATTTGATTTAATTTCATTAATTTCGGATAAATTTAATTTCCCATTAAGTTTTGTGAGAAATTCATCTTTTATTTTTTTAAGATCAGACATCTTTACAGATTATTTCTTCAGCAAATAAAAACAATAGTGAAGATTAATTTAAAGCAGATTGTGCTTTTTGAACAATAGTTTTAAAGGCTTCTGGGCTGTCGTACGCTATCTCAGCTAGAATTTTTCTATCGATTTTAATTCCACTTTTATTCAATCCATTGATAAATTTAGAATATGTTAATCCTTCAGCTCTGACACCAGCGTTTATTCTCTGTATCCAAAGAGATTTAAAATCTCTTTTTTTATTTCTACGATCTCTGTATGCATATTGCATAGCCTTTTCCATGGCTTGTTTTGCAACTCTTATAGTATTTTTTCTTCTGCCCCATTGACCTTTGACAGCTTTTAAAACTTTTTTATGTTTAGCTCGACTGGTTACTCCTCTTTTAACTCTTGCCATTTCAACCTCTTAAACTATATGGCATATACGACTTAACAATTTTTCCATCTTGTTTTGACATCGCAGTAGTGCCCCTTAATTTTCTTATTTGTGAATTAGTTCGTTTAATCATACCATGTCTTTTTCCAGCCTGAGCCATCATCACTTTTCCTTTGGCTGATATTTTAAATCTTTTTTTTGCTGAGCTTTTAGTTTTAAGTTTTGGCATAATTGAGCGAGGTTATACAAAGAATGATGAAAATTTACAACCTATATTAAAGCCTATAAAGGCTGAATTACCATAATCATTTGTTTCCCATCAAATTTAGGGTGCAATTCTACCTTACCAATATCTTTCATATCTTCTTTTATTTTAGACATAAGCTCATTTCCTAAATGAGAGTGTTGCAATTCTCGTCCTTTAAATCTTATTGTGAATTTAACTTTATCTCCTTTTGCAATAAATTTTTTCGCATTTTTAACCTTGAACTCATAATCATGTGTTTCAGTCACTGGTCTCATTTTTATTTCCTTTAATGCGATAATTTTTTGCTTTTTTTTCGCTAAGTTAGCTTTCTTTTGAGCATCATATTTAAATTTACCCATATCCATAATTTTACAAACTGGAGGATTAGCTTTTGCCGCAATTTCAATTAAATCAAGGCCTTGATTTTTTGCCATAGATATAGCCTCATTGGTATTAAGTGTTCCTAAGTTTTCACCATCACTTGCTATAACTTGAACTTCAGGAGATGAAATTCTATTATTAGATCTAGGACCACGATCTTTCGTTCTTCTTTGAAAATAATTTTGTTTAAAATCTGCCACTTAATTTGAAGATGCTTTATTTAAAGCAGAGAATGTTTTTTAAAAATGTATTTAGTTCCATATTATCTTGTTTATTTGAATCCAATCTTCTAATGGTTACAGAATTAGTGTCAACTTCTTTTTTACCACAAATTAATAAAACAGGGATTTTTGCTAATGAATGATCTCTTATTTTATAATTTAAGTTATTGTTTTTTAGATCTACAGCAGAACTAATACCTGCATTTTTAATTTTTTTAGATACTTTAAGTGCATAATCATTAAATTCTTCTGAGATTGGTATTACAATTGTTTGTAAAGGGGAGATCCAAAAGGGAAACTTGCCCGCATAGTGTTCAATAAGAATTCCAATAAATCTTTCTAAAGAACCAAATAAAGCTCTATGTAACATAACTGGTACTTTTTTTGTTCCATCCTTATCAACATAAGAAGCATCTAATCTTCCAGGTAAATTTAAATCAACTTGTAAAGTTCCACACTGCCAGTCTCTTCCAATAGCATCTCTTAAAACAAATTCAATTTTAGGACCATAAAATGCACCTTCTCCCTTATTAATACTATATTCTAACTTAGATGCTTTAACTGCCTCAAGTAAAGAAGCTTCTGCTTTATCCCAAACTTCATCTTCCCCTACTCTTACCTCTGGTCTATCAGCATATTTAAGAATTACATTTTCAAAACCTAAATCTTTATAAATATCTAAAATTAAATTAGTTACCTCTAAACACTCACTTGTAATTTGATCTTCAGAACAAAATATATGAGCATCATCTTGCGTAAATGCTCTTACTCTTAACAAGCCATGTAAAGCTCCAGATGGTTCATAACGATGTACTTTTCCAAACTCTGTGATCCGCAAAGGTAGATCTCGATAACTTTTTAATCCTTGATTAAACACTTGAATGTGTCCAGGACAATTCATAGGTTTAATTGCAAATACTTTTTCGTCAGGGGTTTCTGAAGTATACATATTTTCTCCATATTTTTCCCAGTGCCCTGATTTTTCCCATAATTGTCTATCTAATATTTCAGGAGTGTTTACCTCTTTGTAACCAGCTGCATCTTGCCTGCTCCTCATATAATTAATTAATTTTTGAAATAAAGCCCAACCTTTCTCGTGCCAAAAAACAGATCCTGGGCTTTCTTCTCTAAAATGAAATAAATCCATTTCCTTACCTAACTTTCTATGGTCTCTTTTTTCAGCTTCTTCAATTCTTTTTAAGTAGTTGTCCAAATCTTTCTGAGAAGCCCAACCTGTTCCGTAAATTCTCTGGAGCATCTCGTTTTTAGAGTCTCCACGCCAGTAGGCACCCGCTACCTTTGTAAGTTTAAAAAATTTACCAATTTTTCCAGTCGATAACAAATGAGGGCCTCTACACAGATCATACCAATCTCCATGGTAATAAATAGAGACTTCACTGTCTTTAGGAATCATATCAACAAGTTCGACTTTGTATTTTTCTCCTAATTTAGAATAATGTTTTTTAGTTTTTTCTCTTTCCCAAACTTCTCTTCTGGTTTTTTCATCTTTTTCTACTATCTCTTTCATTTTTACCTCAATTTTTTCAAGATCTTTTGGGGTAAAAGGTTCTTCTCTATAAAAATCATAATAAAATCCATCTTTGATTGCTGGACCAATTGCTAATTTTGTTCCAGGGAATAAATCTTGAACAGCCATTGCCATTATATGAGTTGTGTCATGTCTGATTGCATCTAATCCCTCAGGATCTTTTGCTGTAAAAATTTTAACTAAACAGTCTTTATTAATTGGAAAATATAAATCTTTTAACTCTCCATCCACACTTATTATTAACGCTTGCTTAGATAATGATTTACTTATTTTTTCTGCAATTTCTAATCCTGTAACTTCTTTAGGAAAGTTTAATTTTTTTCCATCTGGTAATGTAATATTAGGCATTTAATTTATTAATCTTTTATACTCTGAATAAGTAGAAAAACACATTTTTTCAACATTAAATTTTTTAATTATGTTTTTTCTCCCTTCTTTACCGATTAAATTAATAGATGTTTCATCCATTGTAATGGCCTTTATAATTTTCTCACTTAAAGATTTTGCATTTCCAGACTCAAATAAAAAGCCAGTTTTTTCATTTATTATTGTTTCGTTAGATCCACCAATATTACTTGCAATAATAAGTTTTTCCATAGATTGAGCTTCAACCGCAACTCTTCCAAATGCCTCTGGTTCAATTGATGGTGAAATAACGATATCAGAAATTTGGTAAGCTAAAGCCATATCTTTGCAATGATCTATAAATTTAATTTGATTAGTTAGTCGATATTGCTCAGTTAATCGAATTAATTTTTTTTTATACAAATTTCTTCCCTGATCACTTCCTAATATTACAACATGAAAAGCTTCGTAACCTAATTCAATTTTTACTAAGTTTACCGCTTCTATAAGTAACTCTTGTCCTTTCCAAGAACTAAGTCTTCCTGGAACTAGAATAATTTTTTTTTCTTTATTAATCTCCCATTTTTTTAAAAGGTTTTTTTCGTCAATTTCCAATTTGGTCGATGGATCAAAATAGTCTATGTTTATCCCTCTAAATATCACAAGAAACTTTTTTTTTTGTTCCAAATAATTATAATAATTTTCTTTTATATGTGAAAAAATAAAATTTGAACCAGCTATAATTAAATCAGATCTTACCATAACTGAATTATAAAGTTTTTTTTAATCTACCACTAAAATTATAAGTACCATGAAATGTGGTAACAAGTTTTCTTTTAGTGATCTTTGTTGCTAATAAACATGACCAAGCAGGTGCACGACTTCTGGCATGAACTATTGAAATATTAAAGAACAAAATTATTCCAACTAAAATAATTGAATTAATTAATATCAATAATGGATTTTTGCTATGAACAGGTAATCTAATTAATTTAACTTTTTTTTTATCTATAAATTTAGTTAATTCCCCTCCACTGGTTACAATAAAGGAATTGCAATTATTTTCTGGTAAATAATGAGCAACATCATAACAGCCAGTTTCTGCTCCTCCATAGCCCAATTTTGGTATGACTTGTAAAACATTTATATTAGACGACATTTAATAACGTTATATAATAATAGACAAAACTATTAAACTTTAATGACAAATTTCAAATATTTAAAATTAAATAGAACCAAAAAGATAAGATATATAAAACACAACCAAAAAAATAGTGTCTTCATCGTTTTTTTACATGGATTTATGTCAGATTTAGAGGGCAAAAAACCTAAAACATTTTTAAATTTTGCGAAAAAAAACAAGCTTAGCTTTCTAGCATTAGAGTATTCCGGTCATGGTAAATCATCTGGAAATTTTACAAATGGGAATATCTCAAAATGGTCAAATGAAACAAAACTGCTAATAAGAAAAATAGTAAAGAAAAATAGATTTATTTTAATTGGTTCGAGTATGGGCTCATGGATTTCTTTGAATATGTTTAAATTTTTTAAGAAACAAATCATTGGTTTTTTAGGCATTGGATCTGCCCCTGAATTTTTAGAGAATTTGATGTGGAAAAAATTTTC